>NZ_BAAALT010000053.1:0-226628 GCF_039528515.1 Luedemannella flava | reverse complement strand
GTCGTCGACGCCCGGCACCGCGCTGTCGACGTGGGCCGGGCGGGCCTGCCAGCCGGGGTGACCGAGCGGCAGGTCGGCCGCCGCCATCACGACCCCGGCCGTGCCCGCCCACCGGACGGCGGCGAGCTCGGGCGAGAAGTCGGCGAACGGGTAGAACCCGACCGGTCCGTCGTCGTCACCGCCCCTGCGCGGGTCGGCCCCGCGCGCGGCGGCCAGCGCCACGGGCGCGACCGTCTCCGGGTTGGCGAGCCAGGGCAGCCACTCCCCCAGCTCGTCGGGCAGCTCGATCAGCACGAGGTCGGGCTGGTAGGCCTCGAGCAACGCCGGCACGGCGGCCGCCACCACGGGTGAGTGGTGGCGGACGCCGATCAGGTACGGCTCCTCGCAGGCGGCGAGCGCGTCGACCGCCCCGGTCACATCAGGCGTGGAGGGCGTCACGCTGCTCCCACAGCTGCTTCCACATGCGCCCGCCCTCGGTGGCCCGCCGCCGCAGCGGCCCGTCCCAGTACGCCAGCAGGCGGGCCTGGTCGGACTCGTCGTCCTTGCGGACCACGCCGAGCAGGTGACCCGGTAGCAGCGACAGCGGGTCCCTGCCCGGCAGGTAGGCCGTGGCCAGGCCGATGGACGCCGCGACGGCGACGGCCTCGGCCGTACTCATCACCGTGGACGGTCGCTCCACCTGCCAGCCCTCGACGGACCGGCCGGTGCGCAGGTCACGGAACACGGTGACGAGCGTCTCGAGGACGGCGTCGTCGACCTCGAAGGCCGCGCCGACGCGCTCCACGGAGGTGCGGGCCTGCCGGCGGACCAGGGCGATCTCGGCGTCGAGGTCGGCGATGGGCGGTACGACCTCGAAGTTGAACCGGCGCTTGAGCGCCGCGGACATCTCCGAGACGCCCCGGTCGCGCAGGTTGGCCGTGGCGATGACGGTGAACCCGGGCGCGGCGTAGGCGACGGCGTCGTCGATGCCGGCCAGCTCGGGCATGGCCATCCGCCGGTCGGAGAGCACGGAGACCAGCGCGTCCTGCACCTCGGGCAGGCAGCGGGTGACCTCCTCGACGCGGGCCACCGCGCCGGCCGTCATGGCGGCGAGCACCGGGGAGGCGACCAGCGCCTCGCGGCTGGGCCCCTTGGCCAGCAGCAGCGCGTAGTTCCAGCCGTAGCGCAACTGGTCCTCGGTGGTGCCGGCGGTGCCCTGCACGGTCAGGCCGCTGGTGCCGCACACGGCGGCGGCCAGCAGCTCCGACAGCATCGACTTGGCCGTGCCGGGCTCGCCGACGAGCAGCAGGCCGCGCTCGCCCGCGAGCGTCACCACGCACCGCTCGACGAGCGCGCGCTCGCCGACGAACTTCGGCTCGATGACCTGCTTGGCCTTGCCGGCGCCGTCGACCGGCTTGCCCTGCGAGCCGGCGATGAAGGTGACCACCGCGCGCGGGGTGAGCCGCCAGCCCGGCGGGCGCGGCCCGGTGTCGGCCGCCGCCAGGAACTCCAGCTCCTCGGCGAAGCGGTGTTCCGGCGGGTCGATCTGCCGTGCGGTCGTGGTCATCGTGCCTCCGACAGGGAGTGGTAACGCGGGGGATCGCCGGCGACGACCCGGGCCCAGGCGGCCCGGAACAGCTCCGGCACGGTGGTGGTGACGAGGATGCGTCCGCCGGGCAGACTACCGTCGGCGCCCAAGCCGGTCTTCCACGCCTCGATGGGCAGATCGGGAGCCTTGACCGCCAGCCAGCCACCGGGCAGGAACACGCTGCGCCCGGCCCGTTCGCGCCTGGCCCCGACGACCAGGTCGGTGGCGGCCAGGGCCTTACGGGCGGCCGCCAGCCGGGCGGGCTTCCAGCCGTTCCACTCGGCGACGCGCTTGTCGGTCGGGTCGGGAAGAGCGAGGAGCTGCAGATAGTACGCCGCGGCGTCGGTATCCAGGCCGTACCCGGACGCGACGGCCGCCACCAGGTCGGGGACGCTCGCCGTCGGGTCCTGGGGGAACCGCCCGGCTGGCAGCGACTCGTTCCCGAGCGCGGCCATCGTCGCGGCGAACCCGTCGCTCAGCAGCAGCCGTAGGCAGGCGGCCAGCGACGCGTCCACGAACGCCAACGCGGGATCGTCCACTCCGGACAGCGCGGCGGGCCGTAGGTGGTAGTTGGCCTCGTCCTCGTAGCGCTGGCCCTCGACCAGCGCCGCCATGCCGGGCGGGACCTTCTCGCGCTCGTGCTCCTCGGCGCCGACCAGGAGCTTCCCGTTGCGCAGCCGCTCGCGGACGAGTTCGTACGCGGTCGGCAGGAATGCGCGCACCGGGTCGCCGGCCGGCAGCCGGTACGCCAGCCAGGGCAGCGCGACCGCGACGGCGAGGAGGTGTTCCTCCTCGAACGGCGCGCCGGACGGCGCCCTGGTGGTGACGCTCCAGTCGTCGGGCTCGGACACGCCGTCGGTGTGCAGCCAGTCGGCCGGGGTCGGCCGGGCGATGGCGCGGATCGTCGCGGCGCCGTCGTCCAGCATCCGGTCGGCCTCGACGAGCAGCTCGTCGGCGATGGGCGTCACCACGCCGAACCGCTCGATCCACTGCCGGGCGACCCCGTCGGCGTCGGGGCCCGCGCGCCACAGGTCGGCCGGGTCGGCCGGCATGGCCGCGTCGAGCAGCGCCAACCGGTCCGCGGCGGCCAACTGCCGCAGCGCGTCGCGGGCCATCCGCAGGGTGTCCACCTTGAGCCCGAGCCGGGCCCGGTCCTCCGGCGTGAGGAAGTTGTTCTCCCACGTGTTGAGGCCGGGCAGGCCGGCGAGCAGCAGGGCCGCCTCCGAAGGGCTCATGCCGGTAGCCGCCGCGAGCCGGTCGAACGCGTCGGTCGGCAGCGGGGCCGAGCCGTGGCGTTCCAACAGGTCGACGGCGGCGGCCAGCCGGGCCGGGTCGCCCCAGCCGGTGAGCGTCCGCGCGGCCTTCACGACGACCCCGTCCGGCACGGCGAAGGTCCCCGTGGGGCTGAACTCGATGGCGGTGCGCACCAGCTTTTTCTGGTCGCGCTTGGGGCTTGACAGGACGACGAACGTGGACGTTCCGGTGTGCACGACCGCGCCGCGCCTGCCGTCCACCAGGTCGACCGGGCAGGTGACACTGAGGACGCGCAGCCGCGCGTCCGTTCCGGCGTACCCGAAGCCGGCCACGACGCGCAGCACGTCCAGCAGGGCCGTGCGGTCCACGTCCGGCGTGAGCGGCGACGCCGCCCGGACGACGAGGGCACCGGACCACGGCAACGCCCAGGCCCACGCGGTGGCGGCCACCGGCAGGTCATCGCCCGCGCCCGACCCGGCGGTCAGCAGCGCCGCGACCGACGCGGCCTGCTCGGCCATCGTGGCGGTGCCGGTGCGGTGGTGGTGACCCTCGGTCGCGCCGAGGTCGCTGAGGACCCGGATCAGCTCCGATTCGATCACCGGCGGCGCCACGGTCCGACCCGCGACGGTCGCGGGCGAGGTCGCCGGCTCCGCGGACGGATCCGGGCGCTCGGCCAGCAGGTCGGCCAGGCTCTGCTGGACCCGCCGGGTGCGCTCGGCCACGGTCACCGACGCGGCGACCGCCTCGGCCAACTTCCGGTCCGTGATCTCGCCGAGCAGCTCGCCGACGACCTTGCGCGCCGCCTCCGGTACACCCTTGGGCTTCGCCCCGGCGCAGGCGGCCAGCAGTCGCCCGGCCAGGGCGGCGTCGACCCCGCGCAGCGCCTTGGAGCCCGCCTCGTCGACCGGTCGCAGCGCGTGCCAGAACGTGGGCGCCGGCAGGCCGGGACCGATCGGCCAGCGGGCGGCGGGCTGGCGCCCGTCGACGTCCCACAGCGTGACGGTGTTGTCGGCGTAGGTCGCCGGGCGGATCCGGTCGTCGCCGGGCACCTGGAACGCGCCGACGAACTCGTCGTCGTTGTCGACCGGTGCCCACGTCACCGACCGGCCGTCGATCCCGGTGCCCGTGAAGGTGCCGTCGGCGTGCCGGATGACCCGCCAGCCGACCAGGCCGTCGCGCCAGCCCAGCGGGGAGCCGGCGAACGCCTCCGGCGCCGGGCGCAGGTGACTCCACCGAACATGGAGGCTGTCGCCGGCGGCAAGCTCGACGTCGAGGAACGCCGGCAGGCTCCGCCGCCCGGGCGCGCCCGTCGCCGGGTCGTACTCGCGCCAGAACTCGATGTCGTCGTCACCATCATCCAGACGCCAGTACGTGACGCCGTCGCTGACGACGAACTCGTGGTCGGGATCCGTGGCGTCGCCGACGCGCAGCGGACGGGCGCCGAAGGTCCGACCGCCTCCCGGCAGGGGCACGCCGCCGCAACCGGTGACCCACGAGGTGCCCCAGCCGTGGTCGCCGCGCAGGGCCTCGGTGGGCCGACCCGACCAGTAGGAGCCGTCCGACCAGTCGATCCGGAGCTGCCCGTCGACGAACGGACCCGCGCTCAGGCTGTCGTAGGAATCGAGCTTGACCCCCTGTGGCGTCCGGTAGGTGTGGTCGAGCACGACGCCGTCGGGCCCGAGGACGACCGCCCGTGACTTGCCACCGAACACCAGGTACGGCCAGTACGCCAGGTCGTTGCTCCTACCGACCTCGGCGGCGGCCGCGGCGTGCCCGGGCCAGCCCAGCTCGGCCGGCAGGCCGGCGCGCAGCGACCGGGCGAGCGCGTCGGCGGTATCGGCCGAAGCGAGCCCCGCGAAGACGTCCGGCGCGAGCGACAGACCGTCGTACGTCCACAGCGGAGCCAGCTCGTCGAGCGTGTCGGCGAGCGTCAGCACAGTGGGCGCCGACCCGACCCGGCCAGGGATGGCGGCGAGCCACGCCTGGGCGGCCGTCCGCAACCCGGCGGCGTCCAACTTCCAGGTCGCACGCTCGCGCAGAGCCTTCCTGCGGCGCTCGGCACTCCCGTCCCCGCGCTCCGCCTCCAGGTAGTCCCGCAGTCCGCGGACGAGCGCCGGCAGGAACCGCGCGTCGGCGGCGATCGCGGCCAGGTCGCGACGGTCCTTGGCGTCGGTGCCGAACCAGTCGTCGAGGTCGAACCGCAGCTCGCCGTCCTCGTCGTCGAGGGCCGGGTTCTGCACCGGCACGCCCGCGGCGAGGCACAGGTCCAGCAGGTCGAGGTCGACCGACCAGGACGACTCGACGCCGAGCCGCAGCTCCGCACCGCGCGCGAGGAGATCCTCCCGGACGGTGTCGATCAGCTCAGCGAGCAGCGCGTTCCAGCGCGGCGCCGGCCCCTGGCGGCGCCAACTGCGGCCCCGGTTGTCGATGACACGCTGCGCCCACGCGGCCACCCCGCCGGCCGGCGCCGCCACCGAAGGCGCGGACGCCGGCGAGCGCAGGGCGTCCAGCGCGCCCGCCTCGTCGAGGAGCTCCAGCCACGTCTCGGTGGCGCCCTTGCCGTAGCCGGGCGGGTCGGGCAGAAGCCCGAGCAGCCGGCTGCGGGCGGCCGGGTCGCGGCGGGTCAGGCGCAGCAGTGCCGGCCGGTACGACTTCCAGAACCCCTCGTGCGCCCGACCCACGGCCGGGTAGGCGAGCAGGTCGCCGATGACCGACTCGGCCTCCGCGTCGGAGTCGAGGCCCGCCGCCTTCGCCAGCCGCTTGAGGTCGTCGGCCATGCTCACGTACGGCGACTGCCCGGCGGCCACCCGGCGCACCGCGATCGTGCGGACCAGCTCGTACGCCTCGACGGCCGGGCGGCGCAGGGCCACCTGGCGCGCGTAGTCGCTCAACGCCTTCGCGGTCAGCGCGCCGGCGAAGGCGAACTCCAGGTGCACGTCGCGCAGCCGGTCCTCGTCGACCGGCAGGCCGTGGCCCTGCTCGGCCTGCCGGGCGGCGGCGAAACAGGTGCCCGCCAGCTTCGCGTTCTCCGCCGCGAGGAACTCCCGGCCGGCCTGCTCCCAGTACGTCGGCAGGAAGTGCGGCGCGGCCGCGCCGAGGCGCGTGGCGAGCGCGTCGTAGCCCTCCTTGGCGAGGCCGGGCCGGGTCACCGCCGTCCGGGCGAGCCGCTCCATGTCCTTGACCAGGGCGAGCGCGTGCCGGCCGTTGGCCGGGTCGTGGACCAGCGCCCACGCCGGGAAGCCCAACGCCTGCCGGCGGCCGTGCCCGACCGCGACGGGCTCGACGGCCGGGGCGAAGCCGAGGAACTCCAGGCTCAGATCCTCGGCCTGCCCCAGGGTCGCCGGCACCAGCCGCACGACCGTCCGGTCCGCCAGGACCGGATGGCCGTACGACCGGGCCGTGATCGTGTCGAGCGACCGGTCGGCGGTGGGCGGCCCGGGCAGGATCGCCCCCGCCTCCGCGACGGTCGTCACCGCGTCTCCGACAGGGAGTGGTAGCGCGGCAGGTCGCCGGCGACGACCCGGGCCCACGACGCCCGGAACAGCTCCGGCACGGTCGAGGTGACGAGCACCCGCCCGCCGGGCAGGCTGCCGTCGGCGCCCAGGCCGGTCTTCCACGCCTCGATGGGCAGGTCCGGCGCCTTGAGCGCCAGCCAGCCGCCGGGCAGGAACACGCTGCGCCCGGCCCGTTCACGCTTCGCCTCGACCACCAGGTCGGTGCCGAGCAGGGCCTTGCGGGCGGCCGTGAGCCGGGCGGGCTTCCATCCGTTCCACTCCGCGACCCGCTTGTCGGTCGGGTCGGGAAGGGCAAGGAGCTGCAGATAGTACGCCGCGGCGTCGGCGTCGAGCTGGTACTCGGCGGCGACGGCCCCGACCAGGTCGGGCACGCTGACGGTCGGGTCCTGAGCGAACCGCCCGGCCGGCAGCGACTCGCTCTCGATCGCGGCCATGGTCGCGGCGAACTGCTCGCCGAGCACCAGCCGCACGCACGCCCCCAGCCCGCCGTCCATGAACGCCAACGCCGGATCGTCCACGCCCGACAGCGCGGCCGGCCGCAGGTAGTAGTTGGCGTAGGTCTCCCAGTGCTGGCCCTCCACCAACGCCGCCATGCCCGGCGGCACCATCGCGCGCTCGAGGTGCGCCGCGCCGACGAGGAGCTTCTCGTTGCCCAGCCGCTCCCGCACCAACCGGTACGCCTTCGGCAGCGAGGCGCGCACCGGGTCGCCGGCGGGCAGCCGGTACGCCAGCCAGGGCAACGCCGTCGCGGCAACCCGCAGGTGGCTGTCGTTGAACGGCGTGCCCGACGGCGCCTTCGTGGTGACCGACCACCCCTCGGCCTTGGACACCCCGTCGGTGTGCAGCCAGTCGCCGGGGGTCGGCCGGGCGAGGACCCGGACGGTGTCCGCGCCGTCGCGGTCGAGCATCCGGTTCGCCTCGGCGAGCAGCTCGTCGGAGACCGGGGTGGCGACGCCGAACAGCTCGACCCAGCGCCGGGCGACCCCGTCGACGTCGGGCCCGGTGCGCCACAGGTCGGCCGGGTCGGCCGGCATGGCGGCATCCAGCAGGGACAACCGGTCAACGGCCGGCAGCGACCGCAGCGAGTCGCGGGCGGCGCGCAGGGTGTCCGCCCGGAGCCCGAGCAGCCCCCGCTCCTCGGGGGTGAGGAAGTTGGCCTCCCACGAGTTGAGCCGCGGCAGGCCGGCGAGCAGCAGGGCGGCCTCCGACCGGCTGATCCCGGTGGCCGCCGCGAGCCGGTCGAAGGCCTCGGTCGGCAGCGGCGCCACGCCGTCGCGGTCGAGCTGCTCGACGACGGCCGCCAGGCGGGCCGGGTCGCCCCAGCCGGTGAAGGTGCGCGTGGACTTCACCATCACCTTGTCCGGGACGCGGAACGTGCCCGTGGGGCTGAACTCCACCGCCGTGCGCTCCCACTGGTCGCGGTCGCTGTAGTACTGGTTCGGGCCGGCCAGGATGACGAAGGTGGACGTGTCGGTGTGCAGGACCGCCCCGCCGTTGGCGTCCACGAGCGCCGCCGGGCAGGTGACGTTGTGGACCCGCAGCCGCGTGTCGGCGCCGATGTGCCCGAAGTTGGCCAGGATCCGCAGCAGCCCCGTCAACGCCTTGCGGTCGTGTTCGGGCGTGAGCGGTGAGGCGGCCCGGACCACGAAGGCGCCCAGCCGGGGCAGGGCCCACGCCCACGTCGTGGCGGCCACCGGCATCTCGGCGGCCGTGCCCCGCTCCGCCGTCAGCAGCGCCGCGACCCGCGCGATCTGCTCGGCCATCTGGCCGTTGCCGGTGCGGCCGTGGCTGCCGTCGGCCGCACCCAGGTCGGTGACGACCCGGGACAGCTCCGACTCCGACACCGGCAGGCGGACCGGCGCGGCCGACGCCGCGGCCGCCACCGGCCCGGACGGATCCGGGCGCTCGGCCAGCAGGTCGGCCAGCCCGCGCTGGACGCGTCGCGTCCGCTCGGCCACGTTCACCGACCACGCGACCGCCTCGGCGAGGTTCCGGTCCGTGATCTCACCGAGCAGCTCCGCGACGGCCTTGCGGGCCGACGTCAGCACGTCCTTGACGTCCGCGTCGGCGCACGCGGCCAGCAGCCGCGCGGCCAGCGACGCGTCGGCCGACCGCAGCGCCTTGGAGCCCGCCTCGTCGCGCGGTCGCAGCGCGTGCAGGTACGTCGGCGCGGGCAGACCCGGGCCGGTCGACCAGCGGGCGGCGGGCTGGCGCCCGTCGACGTCCCACAGCGTGACGAGCGTGCCGGAGTTGCGGCCGCCGGTGCCGCCGTAGGTCGCCGGGCGGAGCCGGTCGTCGCCGGGCAACCGGTAGACGCCGACGAACTGACCGTACTGGTCGGGGTCGTCGATCGGGGCCCAGCGGGCCGACCGGCCGTCGATCCCGGTGCCGGTGAACGTGCCGTCGGCGTGCTGGATGACCCGCCAGCCGACCAGGCCGTCCCGCCACCCCAGCGGCGAGCCGGCGTACGCCTCCGGCGCGGGCCGCAGGTGGCTCCAGTCCGACCGGAGCCGGTCGCCGGGGGCCAGGTCGACCGCGAAGAACGCCGGCAGGCTGCGCCGGCCGGGCGTGCCCGTCGCCGGGTCGTACTCGCGCCAGTCGGGCGCGTTGTCGTCCGCGGCGGTGGGCTCGTAGCGCCAGTACGCCTCGCCGTCGCTGATGACCTTGAAGACGTGCGGCTCGGTCGCGTCGCCGACGCGCAGCGGCCGTTCGCCGGTGGTCCGCCCGCCCTCGGGCAGCGGCAGGCCGCCGCCGGACCAGGAACCGTAGCCCCAGCCGTGGTGTCCGCCGAGCGTCTCCGTCGGCCGGCCGGACCAGTAGCAGCCGCTCGACCAGTCGACGCGCAGCTCGCCGTCGACGAACGCGCCCGCGCGCAGCTTGTCGTACGAGTGCAGCTTGACGTCGCGGGGCGTGCGGTAGGCGTGGTCGAGCACGACGCCGTCGGGGCCGAGCACGACCGCCCGAGCGGTGGCGCTGAACACCAGGAACGGCCAGGAATCCTGCTCGTTGGCCTGGCCGACATCCGTCGAGGTCGCCTCGTGCTCCGGCCAGCTCAGCTCGGACGGCAGACCGCCGCGCAGCACCCGGGCCAGCGCCTCGGCCGGGTCCGCCGCGGCCAGCCCGGCGAACATGTCGGGCGTGAGCGACAACCCGTCGTACGTCCACAGGGGAGCGAGTTCGTCCAGCGCGTCGGCGAGGGTGAGCACCGTGGGCGTCGAGCCGACCCGCTCGCCCACCGTGGCGAGCCACGTCCGCGCGGCCGTGCGCAGCCCGGCGTGCTCCAGCGTCCACGTGGCCCGCTTACGGAGCGCGTTCGCGCGACGCTCGCCGCTCTCCGCCTCGCGCTTGGCGCCGAGATAGTCGCGCAGCCCGCTGATGAGCGCCGGCAGGAACCGCGGGTCCGCCGCGATCGCGGCCAGGTCGCGGCGACCTGTGTCGGACCCGCCGAACCAGGTGTTCACCTGGAGCCGGTTCCGGTTGACGGCGCCGGGCTCCGGGCCCTTCACCGGCACCCCGGCGGCGAGGCAGAGGTCGAGCAGGTCGAGCTCGGCGAACCAGGAGTTCTCGGCGCCGAGCCGCAGTTCGCCGCCGCTGGCCACCAGCTCGTCGCGGATGGTGTCGACCATTTCGGCGAACAGCAGGGTCCACCGCACCGAGCGGCCCCGCCAGCCCCAGCCGCGGCTGCGGTGGTCGAGGAAGCGCTGCGTCCACACGGCCACGCCACCGGCCGGAGCCGCCGCCGCGGGCGCGGTGGCCGGCGAGCGCAGGGCGTCGAGCGCGCCCGCCTCGTCGAGGAGCTCCAGCCACGTCTCGGTGGCGCCCTTGCCGTAGCCGGGCGGGTCGGGCAGAAGCCCGAGCAGCCGGCTGCGGGCGGCCGGGTCGCGGCGGGTCAGGCGCAGCAGTGCCGGCCGGTACGACTTCCAGAAGCTGTCGTGCGCCTTGCCGACGGCCGGGTAGCCGATCAGCTCGCCGATGACGGACTCGGCCTCCGCGTCGGGCGTGAGTCCGGCCGCCTTGGCCAGGCGCTTGAGGTCGTCGGCCATGCCGACGTAGGGCGGCAGGCCGCCGGCGACGCGGCGCACCGCGATGGTGCGGACCAGGTCGTACGCCTCGGCGGCGGGTCGGCGCTGGGTGACCTGGCGGGCGTACTCGCTCAGGGCCTTCGCGGTGAGCGCGCCGGCGAAGGCGAACTCGAGGTGCACGTCGCGCAGGCGGTCCTCGTCGACGGGCAGGCCGTGCACCTGCTCGGCGAGCCGCGCGGCGGCGAAGCACGTGCCGGCACCCTTGGGGTTCTCGGCGGCGATGAACGCGCGGCCGGCCTGCTCCCAGTACGTCGGGAGGAAGTGCGGGGCGGCGGCGCCGAGGCGCACCGCGAGCGCGTCGTAGCCCTCCTTGGCGTTGCCCGGCTTGGACTTCGCCACCCGGGCCAGCCGCTCCATGTCCTTGACGAGGGCGAGCGCGTGCCGGCCGTTGTCCGGGTCGTTGACCAGCGCCCAGGCCGGGAAACCCAGTGCCTGGCGGCGACCGTGACCGACGGCGACCGGCTCGGCGCCGGCCGCGAAGCCCAGGAACTCCATGCTGAGGTCCTCGGCCTGGCCGAGGGTCCCCGGCACGAGCCGCACGACGGTGCGACCCTCGAGCGCGGGGTGCTCATAGACCCGGGCGGTGATGGCGTCGATGGACCGCTCCGCCGGCGCTGCGCCGGGCAGGATCGCCCCGGCCTCAAGAAGTGCGCTCACTCCGACTCCTCCTTGACGACGCGGCCCGCGTAGAGGCCGGCGGCCATGCGCATGCCCTCGGACCAGGCCACCGGGCCGACCGCCGTGTTGGGCAGGGGCTCGCCCTGCGGGTCGGTGAAGGCGAGATCGCCCGTCTGGGTCTCGTAGCTCGGGTCGTCGGAACCCACCCAGACGGTGGCCGTGACCAGAGCCCCGTTCTCCCAGACTCGGCAGGTGGCGTAGCCGCCCCGGATCGGGTAGCCGAGCTTGGTGGCCCGGCTGGTCAGGTGCCGCAGCTCCGCGAAGTGGCCACCCGCGTACTCACTCTGGGCGCGCGACTGCTCGGCCGGGTCGGTCGGCTTGTGCCAGATCTCGCGGAACAGCTGCGTTGTGCCCTGCGCAACACCCAGCTCGGCGGCGAACTCGCGCAGGTCGTCGAGGTCGGCCAGGCGCACCGGGTGCGGGATGGCGACCTGGGCGGCGTCGAGCCACACCGACTCGCCGTCGAGGTTGACCACGCCGATGCCGCGGGTCACGTCGGCCTCGCGCAGGAACCCGGCGTCGTCGAGGACCCACCCACCCGCCTCGTCGACGGGGACGACGACCGCGTCGGCGAGCGCGGCCCGCCACGCCTCGTCGGCCCAGACCCGACCGAGCACCTCGGCCGGCACCGGCAACGAGCGGATCATCCAGCGCTCGACCTCGGCTCGGCAGCTCGTCTCGTGGCGGGCGAGCCACTCGGCGAGCTGGCGCAGCCCGACGACGACCTCGTCCTCCTTGAGCGCCTTGGGCAGGCTCTTGAGCTGCTTACCTTTGTCGGTGCGGCACACCACCCGACCTCCCTGCAGCGTGACCTCGTACCCGTCCGCTGTCGGCAACCACCCCACGCGCACCCCTCCCCAGAATCGTCAGTCGAGTCACACCTGTCGCACCCGTCCCAGGCGATGCCGGATTCTGCCATCGCCGACCGACATTCGCTTCGCGCGATGCGTCTGCTAAGGTCACTGCTGTCACGAGTGCCAACGTGAAGCCCCGGCTGGTTGGCCGGCAACCCTCCTCCGCGGTGGGGTGCCCCGGGTGATGACACGGCCCGCCCCGACCGGGGCGGCGCAAGCGCGGACCTTTGGGGGTCATTGCCGTGACGGCACCATCCATCGCACCCACCGCCCTGCTCCCCGTCGTCGGCGCCCACGCGCGCGTGCCGCTCGTCGACGGCGGCGAGACCCGCTACACCAACCTCGACTACGCCGCGAGCGCGCCCGCGCTGGCCGCCGTCGCCGGGCACGTCGGCGAGGTGCTGGCCCACTACGCGAGCGTGCACCGGGGCGCCGGCTACCTCTCCCGCGTGTGCACCGCCCTGTACGAGGACGCCCGCGCCGCGGTCAGCGCGTTCGTCGGCGCCCGCCCCGACGACGTGGTCGTGTTCACCCGCAACACCACCGACGCGTTCGGCCTGCTCGCCTCGGCCGCGCCGGTCGAGGCCGTGCTGCTCGACATCGAGCACCACGCCAACCTGCTGCCCTGGCAGCGGCGCGGCGACCGGGTCGTCACCGCGGAACCGACGATCGCGGCCACGCTCGAGGCGCTCGAGGCGGAGCTGATCCGCCGGCCGGCCGCGCTCGTCACCGTCACCGGCGCGTCCAACGTGACCGGCGAACGCCTGCCGTTGGACGTACTCGCCGCGTTGGCTCATAGGCACGGCGCGCGGTTGGCGGTCGACGGCGCGCAACTCGCGCCGCACCGACCGATCGACCTGGCCGCGACGGGCGTGGACTACCTCGCCTTCTCCGGGCACAAGCTGTACGCGCCCTACGGGGCCGGGGTGCTGGTCGGCCGGCGCGACTGGCTCGACGCCGCCGAGCCGTACCTCGCGGGCGGCGGGGCGGTCCGGGAGGTCACCGTCGAGCGCACCGCGTGGGCCCCGGCGCCCGCCCGCCACGAGGCCGGCACGCCGAACGTCGTGGGCGTGGCCGCGCTGGCCAGGGCATGTCGGGAGCTGGCCGCGCTGGCGCCCGGCGCGCTCGAGGCCCACGAGCGCCACCTGCGCGACCGCCTCGTCGACGGCCTCGCCGACCTCTGCATCGCGCCGCTGCGGATCTGGTCGGACAGCGTCGACGCGGTCGGGCTCGTCGCGTTCACCGTGGCCGGTGTGCCCGCCGGCAAGGTGGCCGCCTACCTGTCCGCCGAGCACGGCATCGGCGTGCGCGACGGCCGGTTCTGCGCGCACCCGCTGCTGGACCGCCTCGGCGTCCCGGCGGCCGTGCGGGTGAGCTTCGGCGTCGGCAGCACCACGGAGGACGTCGACCGGCTGCTGTCCGCGCTCAGCTCACTGTCCGAGCAGGGACCCCGATGGGGGTACGCCGATGACGGCGCGGGCTGGGCGCCCGTCCCGGAGACCCGGCGCCTGCCCGACTGGCTCGGCGGCGCGCTCCTGACCGGCGACCAGCGCCCGTGCGAGGAGCCGGGATAACGGTCAGCCCTTCACGTAGGACAGCTTCTCCACGATCAGGCCGGCCTCGAAGCGGATCAGATCCACGCCGCGGACATGCCCGGCGCCCCAGTCGTAACGCCAGCGCTGGATCACCCGGTCACCCGCGACGATGATCTCCTCGAAGTCGAACCGGCCCTCCATGTTCGCGAAGATCGGCTCCCACGCCGCGCGGACCGCGTCCGAACCGACGACCCGACGCCCATCGGGCGCCGGGTCGGTGGTCTCGAAGACGATGTCACGGTGGCACAGTGCCAACGCCGCGTCGAGATCATGGGCGTTCCACGCCGCGTTGAAGACGCCGATGCCCTGGTGCTGGACCAGCTCGTCCACGTCTCAGCCTTCCACGGATGTTGGTAGGCCGCGCCGGACGGGGTTGGTGAGCGTGCCGATCGAGCCGATGGTGATCTGGACCGTGTCGTCGACGTGCAGGGTGAATGGCGCGGGCGGGACGAGGCAGGTGCCGGTGGAGAGCACCACGCCGTCCGGGTGGACGTCGCCGCGCAGCAGGTAGCCGACCAGGTCGTCGAGCCGGCGGTGCAGCTGTGACGTGCTCGCCGTCCCCTGCCACCCGACTCGACCGCCCCGCGTGATGACCAGCTCGATGTCCAGGTCGTAGGGGTCGGCTACCGCCCAGACGGGGGTGATCCACGGGCCGAGGGCGCAGGCGCCGAAGTAGGTCTTCGCCTGGGGCAGGTAGAGCGGGTTCGCGCCCTCGATGCTGCGCGAGGACACGTCGTTGCAGACCGTGTACCCGACGATCTCGCCGTACGCGTTGACGACCAGGGCAAGCTCCGGCTCGGGTACGTCCACTTCGGAGTCCGTACGGATGCCGATGTCGGCGAGCGGGCCGCGCACGCGCCACGCGGGGGACTTGAAGAACAGCTCCGGCCGCGGTGCGTCGTAGACCAGCTGGTACACGTCGGCGGCCCGTTCGCTCTCCTCGACCCGGGCCTCGCGGGAGATCTGGTAGGTGACCCCGGCCGCCCACACCTCGGTCGTGCCGTCGACGGGCGCGAGCAGCTCCACATCCGCGAGGGGCACGGCGTGCCCCGCCGGCACCAACCGCTCACGCAGGGTCGCCAGCGGAAGTCTCCACAGTTCCGACAGTGAGGAAACGTCGCGCAGCCGCGAGACGAATCCGTCGGAGTGCAGCCCGACGAGGGCGTCCGGGGCGCCGGCCATCCGGTACCTGACGATGTTCGGGGGTAGGACCGACATGGCAACTGACCTTACTGTGTCGACCATGAAAGCGACGCGACGCAGTCAACAGTGGTTCGGCGCCGAGGGGCGGTCCGGCATGCTGTACCGGTCCTGGGTGCGCAACCAGGGGCACGGGCCGGAGGTCTTCGACGGCCGGCCGGTGATCGGGATCGCGTCGACCTGGTCGGAGCTGGCGCCGTGCAACGCCCACCTCGACCGGGTCGCCGAGGCGGTCCGGCGCGGGGTGTGGCAGGCCGGCGGGTACCCACTCGTCTTCCCGGTCATGGCCACCGGCGAGACGCTGATGCGGCCCACCGCGATGCTCTACCGCAACCTGGTCGCGCTCGTCGGCGAGGAGCTGATGCGGGCCAACCCGCTCGACGGCGTCGTGCTGCTCGCCGGCTGCGACAAGACCACCCCCGGCCTGCTCATGGCCGCGGCGAGCGTGGACCTCCCGGCGATCATGGTCACCGGCGGGCCGATGCTCAACGGCAAGTACCAGGGCGGCGACGTCGGCTCGGGTACCCACGTCTGGAAGTTCGAGGCGGAGGTGAAGGCGGGCCGGATGACCGAGGCCGAGTGCGCGGTGGCCGAGGGGTGCATGGCCAGGTCCAACGGCCACTGCATGACGATGGGCACGGCCTCGACGATGGCGTGCCTGGCCGAGGCGCTGGGCATGCAGCTGCCCGGGTCGGCGACCTGGCCGGCGGTCGACTCCCGGCGCTACGAGACCGCCCAGTCGGCGGGGCGGCGGATCGTCGAGCTGGTCGAGGACGACATCCGGCCGAGCGCGATCCTCACGCGGGGCGCGTTCGAGAACGCCATCCGGGCCAACGCGGCGATCGGCGGCTCGACCAACGCGGTCATCCACCTGCTCGCGATCGCCGGCCGGGTCGGGGTCGACCTGTCCCTCGACGACTTCGACCACCTGGTCCGGCAGGTACCCACGTTGGTTGACCTGATGCCGTCGGGGCGGTTCCTCATGGAGGACTTCTGCTACGCCGGCGGGCTGCCCGTGGTGCTGCGGCGCCTCGCCGAGGCGGGGCTATTGAACGAGGAGCTGACGGTCACCGGCGAGACCATGGGGCGCAACGTGGCGGGCGCGACCTGCTGGAATGACGAGGTGATCCGCACCTGGGCCGCGCCGCTGCAGCCGGCCGGCAGCGGCACGGCCGTCCTGCGGGGCAACCTCTGCCCGGACGGCGCGGTGCTCAAGCAGTCGGCCGCGTCGGAGCATCTGCTGGTACACGAGGGGCGCGCGGTGGTGTTCGACTCGCCGGAGGAGTACCACGCGGTCTGCGACGACGAGGACCTGGACGTGGCGGCCGACGACGTGATCGTGGTGCGCGGCGCCGGCCCGAAGGGGTACCCGGGCATGCCCGAGGTCGCCAACGTGCCGATCCCCACCCGCCTGCTGAAGCAGGGCGTGACCGACATGGTGCGGATCAGCGACGGACGAATGAGCGGTACGGGGTTCGGCACGGTCGTCCTGCACGTCTCCCCCGAGGCCGCCGTCGGCGGGCCGCTCGCCCTGGTCCGCACCGGCGACCGGATCCGGCTCGACGTGCCGGCGCGGACCCTTGACGTCCTGGTGTCCCACGAGGAGCTGGGCCGACGCACCGCGGGCTGGGCCGCCCAGGCGAGACCGGAGGACCGGTCCGGGTACCGCTGGCTCTACCGCGAGCACGTCCTGCAGGCCGACGCCGGCGCCGACTTCGACTTCCTCGTCGGCTCCCGGGGCGACGCGGTCCCCCGGGACTCCCACTGATGTCCGACGTCCACCTGACCGCACCCTGGCTGCACGTACGCCCGTATCACGGCGAGGGCGTGGTGTGGGACCCGCGCCGCGACGTACTGCTGTTCGTCGACGTCACCGCCGGTCGGGTCTGGCAGTTCGCGTGGGCCACCGGACGCATCACGTCGTTCGAGGTCCCGGGCACGGTCGGCGCGGTGCACCCGGCGGCGGACGGCTCGCTGGTCGTCGCCGACTCCGAGGGCATCGCGCTGTGCCGCGACGGCGTCATCGTCAGACGGTTGGCGTCGCCGTTGGCCGGCGAGCCGGGCCTGCGGATGAACGACGCGAACGTCGACCCGGCCGGCCGGTATTTCGCTGGCAGCATGGCCTTCGACCTGCGCAGCGGGGCGGGCAACCTCTACCGCCTCGACCTGGACGGGTGCCTGACCACGGCCATCGAGGACACCACCATCAGCAACGGCCTCGACTGGAGCCCCGACGGGACCCGCTGCTACTACGTGGACAGCCCGCTGCGCCGCGTGGACGTCCTGGACTACGACGTGGCGACGGGTGCGCTGTCCAACCGCCGGCCCTTCGCCGACGTGTCCCACCTGCCGGGGATCCCGGACGGCCTGACCGTCGACGAGGCCGGCGGCGTCTGGGTGGCGTTCTTCCGCGGTGCGCGGGTCTGCCGCTTCGACCCCGACGGGCGGCTGACGACGACCGTGCACCTGCCGGTCACGCTCGTCACGTCGTGCTGCTTCGGCGGCCCCGATCTCGACCACCTCTTCATCACCACCTCGACGGAGGACATGTCGGCGTCCGACGTCGCCCGCTACCCGGCCGCCGGCGGCGTGTTCGTCGCGCGTACGGGCTGGCGCGGTCGACCGGCTACGCCGTTCGCCACGAGCAGCACGTAGTACGCGTCGTTTCACCCGCATCGAAGAGCGCCACGCGTACGGGACAGGCCCTACCTCGGCAACCTTGCAACGTCCGGCAGTCCGCGGGCCGCCTTAGTTGACAATGAAAAACTTCTAACCATAAATCTGATCGCCATGAGCGAGGTCCTCTCCACCGTCCCCGTCCCCTTCCCGCCCAGCCCATCCGGCCCACCGGCACGACGACGCCGCCGCAGGTTCGTCGCGCTCGCGGCGGCGCTGCTCGCGATAGTCGGCGGTGGTGGGCTGGTCACCACGGCGAGCCCCGCGATGGCGGCCACGAGCTGGGTAGAGATCACCGCCGGCGAGTTCCACACGTGCGGCATCCAATCGGATCTCTCCCTGTGGTGCTGGGGTGACAACGACTACGGCAGGCTCGGCGTGGGCGACACCCTCGCCCGGGTGAGCCCTGCGCTGGTTTCCTCCGCCGATTGGAAGTCGGTCACCCTCGGTGGTTTTCACACCTGCGCGCTCAAGACCGACGGCACCCGGTTCTGCTGGGGCTACAACAACTATGGCCAGCTCGGCATCAACGACACGAACGCCCGCACCGCGCCCCGCACCTGGATTGGGGAGTCCAAGTGGCTGTCGCTGTCAGCCGGCCGCTTCCACACGTGTGGCGTGGCCACCAACCATGGCCTGTACTGCTGGGGCGACAACAATGAGGGACAGCTGGGTGTCGGCGACTACGCGGACCGGATGCTGCCCACCCAGGTCGGCAGCCAGTTCAACTGGTCCAGCGTCTCCGCCGGTTATTCGCACACCTGCGGCTTGAAGACCGACGGCACCCGCTACTGCTGGGGCCACAACGTCGATGGCGAGCTCGGCCTCGGCGACTACAACTTCCGGAACTCCCCGATCAGGCTCATCGACGAGTTCAAGTGGTCATCCGTCGTGACGAGGAGTCGGCACACCTGTGGCATCCGTACCGACAGTAGCCTCTACTGCTGGGGTTCTGGCAGTACCTACGCGCTCGGGCTGGGTGACAACGAGGACCGCAATGTGCCCACCCGGGTCGGCACGTCGACCGGCTGGAGCTCGGTAACACCGGGCAGCAGTTTCACCTGCGGTGTCCGTGCGGGAACCCGGTATTGCTGGGGGAACAACGGGCATGGCCAGCTCGGGTTCAACGACACCACGACCCGCAAGACGCCAGCCGCTGCCGCCGACAGCGGGTGGCAGCGGTTGTCCGCGGGCTTCTGGCACATCTGCGGCATTCACGACCGATCCGTCTACTGCTGGGGCTACAACGATTCAGCGCAACTCGGACTGGGCGACTATGTGAACCGCCTAAAGCCCACCCAGCTCCCCTGACGCAGCTCCAAGCGCTCGCCGGTCCCGAGCTGACCCGCCTCGCGGTCGGGTCAGCTCGGGACCAGGGATCAGACGCTCGCACTCAGGCGCTCGTCGGCTATGCCGACGAATTCCCCGTCCGCGGTTGAGCACCGGGTGTCGCACGGCCGTCAGCCTGGCGATCGTAGGTGGCAGGGTGACCACCTGCCGGCGTTCGGCGGCGCGCTCTCGTCGGCCCTCGTTCAGACGCGGAACCGGGCGACGAGGTCGTCGGTGAGGGCGTCGAGCTTCGCGTCGACCTGCTGGCGAGCGGGATCCTCGTCGTACCAGGCGATGATTTCGCGGGCCCCCTGCTCGAAGGGGATGACCGCCCGGTAGGCGGGGACCACCGAGCGCAGCTTGCTGTTGTCGAAGACCATCGAGTGCGCCTTGTCGCCGAGTAGGCCCGCGCCCCAGTCGGGGTCGACGGCCGCGATCGCGGCCGACGGCACGTGCACGATCCGCGCCTCAACGCCCGCCGCCGCGGCCAGTGTGTCCGCGATCTGGTTCCAGGTGAGTACGTCGTCGGAGGTGATCTGGAACGCCTCGCCGACCGTGCGCGGGTGCCCGAGCAGCGGCACGAAGCCCTGCGCGAAGTCGGTGTGGTGGGTCAGCGTCCACAGCGACGTCCCGTCACCGTGCACGACGATCTCCTTGCCGGCGCGCATGCGGGCGATCGACGTCCACCCGCCCTCCAGCGGAATGAGCGTCCTGTCGTACGTGTGGGACGGCCGCACGATCGTGGCCGGGAAGCCCTTCTCCCGGTACGCGGCCACGAGCAGGTCCTCACAGGCGATCTTGTCCCGGGAGTACTGCCAGAAGGGGTTTCGCAACGGGGTGGACTCGGTGACGGGCAGCCGGGCGGGCGGCGTCTGGTAGGCCGACGCCGAGCTGATGAACACGTACTGCCGGGTGCGGCCCCGGAACAGCTCGATGTCGGTGCGCACGTGGTCGGGGGTGAACGCCACCCAGTCGACGACCGAGTCGAACGCCAGGTCGCCGAGGGCTGACCGCACGGACTCCGGGTCGCGGATGTCGGCGCGCAGCGGGATCGCGCCCTCCGGCAGCGGGCGGTGGGTGCTCGCGCCACGGTTGAGGACGTACAGCTCGATGCCGCTGTCGACGGCCAGCCGGGTGCACGCGGAGCTGATGATGCCGCTGCCGCCGACGAAGAGGACCTTGAGTGCGCTCACGCGTGCCACGCTAACCCACCGGCGATCGAAGTCTTGACGGGCGGATAGCACAACAGCGAAATCGGCCAGTAGGAAACGCCGTCGCAGCGCCGTTGGCCTCCGGGTGGTGGTTGGCGAGCCTCGAATAGATGAAGCATGAACGCCTGATTACGCACAGACAGCCGGACCCGAAAGCCGCGAAGCCGACTGGCCGAACGTCCTCGACGAACCGCACGTTACCCGGTTGCACCATAAGTCGGGTGGAGCACCACCTGGAGTCCGTTGTGTCGATCTTTGTAAGCCCTACGGCGCCCGTTGACACTCCTCGCTAACATTCATAAAAGGACCGCTAGCCGCGTTCGAGAGGAACCCCTAGATGCAGGCCAGCTGGGCGGTGCCCGCAATGGCGTTCATCGGCGGAATACTCCTAACACACTACTTTGAGAGGGCATTTCGGAAACTAGATGAAAAGCTAACCTTTGCCATCAGAACTAGAGCAGCGCGGCAGGCCTACGAGTTGAGTTACCGTGCTTTCGCATTTGACCCTGAGGACCTACTCTTCCTCTGCATTCGGCGATGGAACATTCGGTCAATGCCAGCTGAATCCGAAAACATCGGCCCGACACGGGTTTCGACGACGCGCGCCCGTCCGCAAGACTGGGTGGATAGCCAGGAGATCGATCGCGCACGCCACCAACTCAGAGAACGACACGTAGGAAATCCGTGCGCGAGTCTCGTCACGTATCAAATTGATGACCGCGAATCAGAAGATACGACCAAATTCTTCCTTACCGTGCAAGAAGGCCATTATAGCGATTACGTTGCCGTCAGGGACTATTTCGGCAACCCCGAGCATCTCAACGAACTACAAATGGTCTACCAACGAGTAAAGCTGAACGGCATCCGCTCCGTAGCCGAATCAGCCCCCATGTCAGACATCGTGATTAACGTATCCGTTCTGGACGTATCAGGCGATGTACTAATCCTGCAGCGCTCAGATAGCGTCACGACATATCCGCGCTCGTGGCAAATCGGGGCCCACGAGACAATGAATTGGCGCACCGAACGGTTCGCCGGCGACCTAGAACCTAGTCCTGAGACATGCTTCAGCGCTGCGCGACGCGCCTTGTTAGAGGAAATTGGACTGAAGCCCGAGGACTATGGTGGTCACATCGCATTTTCGTGGTTCGGCCTCTACCTCAGAGATGCAAGCTTCTACTTCTTTGCCCACGTCAAATCTCGTCTCACCAAAGCCGAGATTGAACTGCGAATCAAGCGGGATGCTGAAAGCGAATGGGAATCGAGAGCCATCGGTTGGCTGCCTCTCCAACAGCGATCACTTAAAGAAGTAATTGCCACTTGGAAAGGATTATCGCCCATCGCACCTCAAGGTAGAACCGACAAGCTAGGACGGACCTGGCTGCCACATGCGTCGGTATCGTTAGTCCAATTGTGGCAAGCACGCAACATGCTAAATTAGAAGTATTCGTCACGTAGAAATGGCGGCCGGAAGATAGGCAAAGATGACGCCATCAGCATTGATCCTATGTGGCGGCGAAGGCCGCAGGATGGGCGCGCTTAATCCTAAGGCACTTATCCCGGTTGGGCCCCGGGCCTTGATAATTCAATTGATCGGACATCTCATTAATAATGGCGTAGTAGATATTTGCTTATGTCTTGGCCATTATTCGGATGCAATACTGGACTGCTTAGCCAAGAACGGATGGCTCCGCCAGAAAGGCACCAATTACTATCGACAGCAGCGGCACCTCGGCGCGGTAGGGAGGTCGCCTCGACTACATATCTCAAATGCCGGGGTCAACGCAACGGCGGCTCAGCGGTTACTAGTGGCTCGCAAACTCGTGCAACCACCGACGATCGTCTGTTATGGTGACACGCTAGCGGACATAAGCATCAAAAAGCTGATCTTACGCCACCAAAATTCGTCGGCAGATGCCACGGTAACTGTGGCTCGGAGCCGCTCTCCGTACGGGCATGTCACCATCTCCGATCGCAACATTGTCACCGCTTTCCGCGAGAAACCGATGCTAGGGTCGCCTGTTAACCTGGGTTTTATACTTCTCGGTTCAGATGCGCTAGACCGCCTTACGCCCGAAGGGTTGGAAACTTCACTCCTGCCACAACTCGCAACTGAACGCCGGCTCGCCGCATATGAACATAAAGGGAGCCTTGTTCGCATCACTGACCCGGCCGATGTTGTACACGCTGAGCAGCGATGGAGTTCGGGCGATCTCTCATGGCTTCCATTTTGTTAGTCTCAATGGCCTGAGCCTAAAGGTTTCAGCGAGGCTAGCCATGCCCCCATAAGCTACATCAAGAACTGGGACGATGAATTTCTTTTAGGTCCGCATCCAAAAAGCCAGAGTTTTGCAACTTTTTAACCGAATCTAGCCGCCGAAACATACTCGGGTCACGTTTCAACGGGATCGCGGCCCTTTCGACTTCATAGGCGACACTAGAAAGCGCCTCGGGCAAGGTCCAAACCGGCTGCCATGCCGGAAATTGTTCCCGAAATCGATCGAAGCTGACTCGCTGCCCTATCACATCTTGATCTCGAGTCGGGATCTTTCGAACCTCCACATTAAGTACACTATTGACCATTACCGCCACATCCGCGATTTGGTAATTCTCTTGCGATAAGCCAACGTTAAACACTCTCTGCCGGTCTCGGGCGTCAGGCGCCTCCACCACTGCGATCAGCGCCAAACACAGATCATCTATGTGAACGAATGGCCGCCAAGCCGTTCCTTCCGACCGCATCTCAACGATGCCCGAAGTCACAGCCGTCGTAACGAACTCGTTCACCGCCAGATCCATTCTGAATCTTGGGCTGAATCCAAAGACGCTTGCTGGTCGAAGGATAGTCGTTCGCATCGTACGGGGGGACGCTGCCAAGATAGCTCGCTCCGCATCCAACTTTGATCTTGAGTACACAGTGGCAGGCTGGGGCGATACCGTTTCATCGACAAGCTCGGCACCTCGCCTTCCGTAGACTGCCGTGGATGACACAAAGACCAAATGCTCAACGCCGGCATCCGCTGCGGCCTGGCTCAAGCGTAACGTGCCAGCAACATTAATTGCATTCGTGATGTGAGAATTCCAGCAGCCGAATTGCTCATTACTTAACGCGGCTAGATGGATCACCGCCTGCGCACCCGCTAGGTCCTTGGAGACCACGTCGCGCAGATCCTTTCTAATAGTCATAGGCGGATCACGCACTATCTGCGCCACACATTTGGAGAACCATCCATTATCGAAGCCCGCAACTGTATGGCCGCGCTTTATTAGGCCATCCGTGAGAACCGATCCAATGTAACCTTCGTTTCCCGTTACAATGATCTTCACTGGGCCACCAATCGCCAGAAACCGACCTTAACCACGTACCGCAAGAACTCTTGGAAAAGTGCCGTACGGCCCAAGCTGGCCAAGCGCGAGCTTTAGCGAAAGGGCACCCGAAAGAAGCTTGCCATCAAATACGAGTTGCCCGGCCGGAAAGGCTCTAAAGATGTTCAGCGTTATATGGGGACGATACTGATCACCGAAGGCGCCTAGGGGCGACGCGCCAAGCTTTTGGGCAAACATGAGCGTTATCTTGTGGGCAAGGTCAATCAGCGGCGTTCGCACGATCTCAATGCCTGCGGACACTCCTCCCTCCGGAACATAATAGTCACCAGTCGGAATCTCCTGAAAAAGCAGCCCAGCAAGTGAACAGGAAATGTCAGTCGGTATACGCGACTGGAGCGCATCCCACCATTCAGCCCCATTCTCCTTTTGGAACTCGGCATGGAGTAGGGTGACATGGGGCGGCGCTCCGTCGCCAAGCCGCATTGTCGCCTCACCAGATTGAGCCAGCCGATCCGAGTAGGTAGAAATCCTCTTCGACGTCGCGTCATCGGGAAGAAGAATAATGCCCAGTACCACGTCAGATCCCCTTAGCGCCGGAAGATTTATGAGTCACGGTTATAGTACTCGAGTTGACTCGTGCGTCCGCGAATGCGCCTGCTGCCAGCTTCCGCGCAATGTCTGCCGCGACCTTGGAGCTTAATGTGATCGAATCCCCGATCAACGCAGCGCAACCCTGCGCGACAAGCGAGTGTTGCGCTGTATGCTCATCGAATACAAACATCGGCGAATAGTAGCCCCTAGCCATGTACGCGTAGTGGTAAACATATGTCGTTGAGTCAAAGCAGTAATACGCGTGTGTAGGGTATGCTGTGGAAAGGCCGATGTAAACTTGATTCGGATGCGCTGCGACCAACAGAAGCTTTTGCCTCCACGATTCAAGCCGCGCGACTTCAACGGCCAGTTCCGCCAGTCCGTTTATCCATGCAGTTTCGGTATTTCGCTCGCCCGGCAGGCCATGCGGTTCCTCCTTGTACCGCAACCAGATCGCTGGCGCACGGGGATCACCCATAACAACTGTCACTTTGCCGCCTCGCCGCAACACGGCACACAGCGCCTGTAGATAGTCAGGGTTCTCCGTTAGGTTCAGCTTGAGTTTGACTATTCTGACCTCGCGGGCTGCTTCAATTTCCGGAAGCCAATTCTTGTCGATTGCGTTCGGGTATACCGCCGAAAGTCCGATGACACGCGCCTGATTTAGCAACTGATTGCCGGTGAGTGCATTGTGAACGGCTTGTGGGAGGTTTTTTAGGTCCTTCCGCAACTGGTCCGCTGCTACACGGTCCCGCATCCATCCAACCGCGAAGACGCCGAGGACAAGCAGGGTGGTCGTCAGCACCGTTTTTGTCGAGACGCCATCAACTAGCCCCAGGATCGACACGCCCACTGCAAGGGCCACCGTGATGATCCAGTCAAGTTGCAGTTTGACGGTCGATCCGATGCGGGCTAGCAATTTCATGTCTATGTGTCCCTACTTTAGGACGGCAAGCGTGAGAATCGACGCACCGCGTATTTTGATCTTCGGCCGGGTCCGCATTCCATCAAAGATGGTAATCGTTTTAACGTGCTTTGGCCGCCCTGCGAAAGGTTAGTCATCGGGACCAAGAGTCTTGATGGACGGTCCTACGCACGCCACTCGTCTATGCGCCATATAGGTCGAGCGGCCACGGAGATGTCGCCGAGCATGCCGCGGCGACCTGGCGAAAGTTGCGGGGATACTGCTCAATTGAGGTATGTCGCCACACTCCCGACAACTCCGCTAGGTTGATCGTTCTGACAGTATCTGAGCGCAATTGCCTGGTGGCAGTTGGAACTCTGGCATTGGAACCGCACGACGTGGATCATGTTGTGCTATCTCGAGCTTTACGCGATCGGTTCGGGCATCACGGCTCTAGGTTCGAATGCTCCCGGGTTCGGTAGATAGTAGACGTGAGCTTCACTGTTTCTGGGCCGGTTCTGTCAAGATCCGAGGCCGCAACGCACGACAATCGCGCTCCATGAGACTCGCCCCGTTCACCGACAGGACGAACATCAATTCATTCGCGTGGTCGGTCCCAACCGTCCGGGCATCACGAACGCGGACTCCCAAGCCAGGTCGGGTCGGAAGTCGCAGAACGTGCCGTCGAACCTATAGACGCCGGCTTCGATGAGGGGCACAAACCGCTCGCCCTCGGCCCGCACCGCGAGCTCGTCGTCCACCCAGTAGTGGTCGGGGAACAGTATGAAGATGTCGGGGCCCCACAGCGGGTCAGTCTCAGCTCCGTCGGCCGCTCAACCCCCTCGGCGAACGGCATGTCGCGGATGCCGCGGCCAGCCCACGGCGGCCGGTCCCCCGTTGGCACCACAATCGGTGGCCGCGCTCGTCGTTGCCGACCACCCGCGCCACACGGGCGAACACGAGCATGCCCCGGGCGAAGAACCGGTGCACGGCCCCTGGCGCCGATCGGAGGGGTCATCCGGCCATCGTAGTGACGGTCACCCATCACCATCATCGCCGGCCAGGCCGCGTCCTACGGCACAAGCCGCCTCGTTCCCGCGTACGGTAGTGCCTATGACCAGGCCTTCCGATGCGCGGTCGATGCGTGAGCGGATGCTCGCCGGCGACCTGTACATCGCCGACGACCCGGAGCTCGCCCAAGCCGGCCTGCGCGCGATGGACCTGATGGACCGGTTCAACGCCACGCCGATCCGTGATGTCGACGAGCGTCGCCGCCTGCTGACCGAACTGCTCGGCGAGGTCGCGGAGGGAGTCGAGATCCGCCCGCCGCTGCGGGTCGACTACGGCCGGCACATCCGGATCGCGGCCCGCACGTTCGCCAACTTCGGCCTGGTCGCCCTGGACGTCGCCCCGATCACCATCGGCGCCGACGTGCAGATCGGCACCAACGTGCAGCTGCTCACCCCGACCCACCCCATCGAGCCCGGCCCGCGCCGGGACAAGTGGGAGGCCGCCAAGCCGATCACCATCGGCGACAACGTGTGGCTCGGCTCCGGCGCCATCGTACTGCCCGGCGTCACCATCGGCGAGAACACAGTCGTCGGCGCCGGCTCGGTGGTCACCCGCGACCTGCCCGCCAACGTCGTGGCCGTCGGCAACCCGGCCCGCGTCATCCGCACCATGGACCCGTAGTGGGCGGCGATGTTGTCTGCACCGTCGCCACGCGGCGCGATGCGGACCGGCAGCACTAAGCTGACCGGCGGGAGGCCCGATGAACCGCGACATCCGCGACGTCGAGGACGTGCTGAAACTGCTGGACGGACTGCTCGCGCCCGGTGCCGACCGGTGGACGTCAGGCGCCGGCGCCGACTGGTGGGACGACTTCTACGCGGACCGGGACCAGCCCGTGCCGTTGTTCGCGGATAAGCCCGATGAGAACCTGGTGTCGTACCTCGACCGCGGTTTGGCCACCCCCGGCCGCGCCCTCGACCTCGGTTGCGGTCCTGGCCGCAACGCGCTGCACCTGGCCGCCGCGGGCTTTGAGGTCGATGCCGTCGATCTGTCCTCCGCCGCGATCTCGTGGGCCCGCGATCGGGCCACCGCGGCCGGACTCGACATCGCGTTCCACTGCGTCGACGCGTTCGCCGAGACGGCCCCGGCCGGCCCATACGACCTGATCTACGACTCGGGCTGCTTCCACCACCTGCCACCGCACCGTCGCGTCAGCTATCGCGCGCTGCTTGCCCGGGCGCTGGCCCCCGGCGGCCACTTTGGGCTCAGCTGCTTCGCCTCCGGGGCGATGGGCTCCGAACTGACCGACGCCGACTTCTACCGGCACGGCGGGCTGCAGGGCGGCGTCGCCTATACCCCGGAGGCACTGCGCTGGATCTTCGCCGACCTGACCGAGGTCGAGCTGCGCCGCATGCGCGACGAGCCCGCCGACTCGCCCCGGTTCGGCGAGCAGGTCCTGTGGACAGCCCTGTTCCGCCACGACGGCTGACCCGAACCGCTACAGCCGCTTGACCATGACCTGGCAGAGATGGTTGTCCCCGCTCACGAACGTGATGGGGACGCCATCGCGGCTGGTGACGACGTAGCCCAGTCGGGAGTACAGGGCGATCGCGGCGGCGTTGGTCGTCTCCACCCCGAGGCTGATCGTCCGGGGCAGGTTCGGCCGATCGCGGAGCCAGCCTTCGGCCGCGCGCATCAGGGCGGTGCCTACGCCGGCGCGCTGGTGGGCGGGGTCAACCGACAGCTGCTGGACGGTCGCCGACTCGCCGATGACGTCGCGGCCGGTCGGGCCGCCGCGACGGCTCAGTCGCAGCCCGCCGGTCGCCGTTGCCGCGGGCGTGTGCACCGCCAGGAACCACACGAGGTGGGGGTCGGCCGGCCCAAGAAGGTACTCGACGTACGGCGAAACGACCACGTCGGACGGCGGCCGGCCGTCGTACGTCCGTATCTCGTAGTTCCACATCAGCGCAGTTGGCGGGGCCGGTCCCAACCGTCCGGCAGCACGAACGGGGACTCCCAGGCCAGGTCGGGTCGGAAGTCGCAGAACGTGCCGTCGAACGGATAGACGCCCGCCTCGATGAGCGGCACGAGCCGCTCGCCCTCGGCCCACACCGCCGGCTCGTCGTCCACCCAGTAGTGGTCGGGGAACGCGAGCCGCTCGGCGAGCTCGTCCTCGTCCTTCCACTCCCACGTACGGTCGGGGTAGACGACGACGTCGAGGTCGTGGTCGGTGGTGTCCACGCCCGCGACCTCGCCGTCGCGCCACCATACGTGCGGCGCCTCCAGGTTCACGTACCACCCGTCGAAGACGCCGCGCGCGTCCCAGAACCACCACACCGAGTGGGATCCGTCGGGCGGGAACAGCATGAAGATGTCCGGCCCCTACCAGCGGGTCAGGCTCAGCGCCGTCGGCTGGTCGACCCACTCGGCGAACGGCATGTCGCGGATGCCGCGCCCGTCCGCGGCCAACCGCACGGCGGCCGGTCCCCCGTTGGGCAGCCACAGCCGCAGGCCACGCTCGTCGTTGCCGACGACCCGGGCCACGCGGGCGAACACGAGCGCGTCCCGGGCGAAGAAGCGGTGCACGACCGTGGCGCCGACCGGAGGGGTCATCCCGCCATCGTAGTGACGTCAGGCCGCCGCCCCGAACGCTACGAGGGTGTACGCGTGCCAACCGTGGGCATCCGCTGTCGGCACGGCAGTGGGCGTCCAGTCGGGCGGGAGCAGCCGATCCATCGTGGATCTCGCTATGCCGGCCGGTCCGACCCCGGCCCGACCTCGCGGTGGTGCGGCCCGGACCAGGAGCGTCGCGCCGGGAGCCGCGAGGTGCCGGACCGTGGTCGCCCAGCCTTCCCGCTCGTCGGCGGACAGGCCGTGCAGGCAGCCGTTGTCGAGCACGAGGTCGCATCGACCGGCGAGCTTGCGGCCCGGATCCACCTCGGCCGGCCGTGTGACGTCCGCGACGCGCCATTCGACCGTTCGCTCCGGGTCGCCGCCGGCGGCCAGGGCGATGGCCCGGGGCACGAGGTCGACGGCGGTGACCTGCCACCCGTGGGCGGCGAGATAGCGCGCCTGGTCGCCGGTGCCGCAGCCGAGGTCGACCGCGACGCCGGGCCGGTTCGCGGCGACGAACGCGGCCACCGGCGCCGGTGGCTCGGACGATTCCCACGGCCGCAGTCCCAGCCGGTACAGCAACGCGTATGTCTCTCGCATCATGCGGGGACGGTACGAGCCGACGGGACTCCGTTGTCAAAGAGTGAAGTAGTATCAGGATCTGAACTAATGGGCTTTGACAGGGGAAACTCATGCCGGGTGAGTGCGTCGACGAGAGCTGCCCTGTGGCGCAGGCGGTCGCGGTGCTGGACGGCAAGTGGACGATCCTGATCATCCGGGACCTGCTCGGCGGGGTCCGGCGCTTCTCGGAGCTGCGGGCGTCGCTGGTCGGCATCAGCCCGAAGACGCTCACCGACCGCCTGCGCGCGCTGGAGGCCGACGGGGTCGTCAAGCGCACCATCTACGCCGAGATCCCACCCCGCGTCGAGTACGGGCTCACGGCCACCGGCCGGCAACTGGGCCCGGTGATCGACGCCCTTGCCGCCTGGGGCGCCGGGCGGACCGCCCCGGGCGGGCAGCCCTCGGCCGACGTACTGTAGCCACATGCGACGGTGGCTGCTCCCTATCGGGATCCTGACCGCGGTGCTCGTGGTGGCCGGGGCGTACTGGTTCCAACCCTGGAAGCTGTTCACGAACACCACGGTCCGCGAGAGCGTTCCCGAGATCGTGTCGGCTGCGCCCCCGTCGACCGGCGCCCCGGCCAGCCCGACCACCGCGGGAGCGGCGGCGGTGCTCGTCGCCGAGGGCACGTTCGTCACCCACGAGCACACCACGACCGGGAAGGCGCAGCTGATCCGGCTCCCGGCCGGAACGTACCAGCTGGTCCTGCGCGACCTGGCCACGTCCGACGGGCCCGACCTGCGGGTGTGGCTCACCGACCAGCCGGTCGGCGACGACTGGTTCACCTTCGACGACGGCCGCTACGTGGAGCTCGGTCGCCTCAAGGGCAACCGCGGCACCCAGGTCTACGCCGTGCCCTCGAGCGTCGACATCGCCGGACTGCGCAGCGTCACGGTGTGGTGCAAACGCTTCTCCGTCTCCTTCGGCGCCGCCCCACTGTCGTGACCGGTCACGGGAGGTCGCTGTCGCCGCCCACGTCGGTGGGTACTCCTCGAATGCCAGGTCGTCAACGTTTGGGCAATAACGTTGCGCTAATGCGCGCTGAGTTCCCCACGTAACTGGCCAAACGTCGGCGGGACAGACCTCAGAACGGGAAGGCCGCCGTGCGGCAGCCACAGGCACAGGCCGCGCTCGTCGTTTCGGACGGTCAGGCCACCGTCTCGAACGCTTTGAACAGCGGCTGGATCTCCGGCGCCAGCCGTTCGAACAGCTCGCGGTCCAGGCTCAGCCCCAGGTGGCCGTAGTTGTGGTAGAGCCCGTCGCGGAAGTAGCAGACGCCCAACATCGTGCGCGGCTGGTCGGTGTGGTTGACCGTGCCGCGGTGCATCAGGGCGGGGTCGCGGATGAGCAGGTCGCCGGGATCGAGCACCACGCGCCGTGAGGGAAACAGCGACGCGAGCCACTCGAAGTCGGGATTGCGGCCGTCCTGCACCGTGTCGTCGAAGCCGAGCCGACCGCGCAGCACGTCGTCGCGCCACAGGTGGCTGCCGCCCGGCCACACTTCGAGCGGCCCGTTGTCCAGGCCGCAGCGGCGCAGCGGGATGTTCACGATGTAGCCGCGCGGCTCCCAGGACAGGCCGGGGTCGAGCTCCCGGTGCGGCGACTGGATCTCCGCACCCGCAAGGCAGGTGTCACTGCTGACGAACTTGCAGGTGAACGCCCCCAGCGTCGGCCTCAGCAACTGCATCGCGAACGGATTCGCCAACAACCACGGGCTGTTGAACGCGTCGTCCAACCGGGGAAATACCCGCCAGCGGTGGTTTCTCTCCCAAAAAACCGCCTGAGTACGCCGGGCGACACGGCAGTCGATGCCGGCCATGTGGACGATCTCCCCGTCGGCACTGTCGACGCAGTCGGCGAACACGTCGCCGAACGCCGCGTCGCCCTCCGCCACCACCTCGGCAGGCAGGCCGCCGCGCAGAATCACGTACCCCCGGGTGTGCAGGAGCAGCCCGGCGAGCCGCTCGTTGGCCGCGGACAGCGACCCGTCGCGCAGCTCGTGGGCCGAGACGACGACGTCGACGTCCTGGCCGGGCGTTGCCGGTTCCACTGCGGTGACCTCCTCAGATCCGGACGGGCGCGCCGACACGGGTGGGCGCGTCGGCGTCGACGGCGGCCTCGACGGCGACCGCCTCGATCTCCCGGGCGAGTGCCTCGATGCCGGCGGGGCCGAGGCGGCGCGTGTCGGCGCAGATGTCGATGTCGATCGCATCCGGCGCCGAGTCGAACGTGACGTAGAGGACGCCGTCGAAGGTGTCGAGCTTGCGCAGCACCCAGGTGGTCGCCCGCGGCACCGCCGCCTCGATCTCCTCCCGGGTGGGCGGCTCGGCGGTGGGGGCACGGTCGCCGCGCCGGTCGTTGACGAACGCCGAGATGTCGAACGCGCCGCGTTCGGCGGTCAGGCGTGCCATCAGCTCGCCGTGGGCGTAGGTGTCGAAGTACCCGTGCACGTACGCGTTGGTGGCCGCCTTCCAGGCGCGGCGCACCACCTCGTCGATGGTCGTGTCGGCCACGTCGATGGCGACGATGCTGGGCTGGGTGAGCTGGGTGACCGAGTCGGCGCAGCCGGGCCGGAACCGGTTGCTGACCAGCACCTGCGCCACGCTCGTGGTGATGCCGGTCTGCCGGGCGAGCGCGACCGCGTACGCGGCGAGCAGGACGTGGCCGACCTCGCGGCGGGTGCGGTGGGCGACGGCCCGGCTCGCGAGGTGCAGGGCGGGCGAGCGCCGGATGACGTCCCAGAACCGGGGCTCGCGCGGGTCGTCGGACGTGCCCAGGCGCTGCGCGGGGATGGTCCGCATCACCTCCTCCCAGTACCGCAGCGCCTTGGCGCTCTGGCGCTGGCCGGCGGGCGACGCCTGGCGGGCGGCGAGTTCGAGCGGGGTGAGGCCCGACACGGGGGCGGTGCCCTGACCGGTGGCGGGGTCGAGGTGGGCCAGGTCGCGGGCGACCGCGTCGATGCCGAGGCCGTCGACGGCCAGGTGGCAGTACTGCACGACGAGGTGGGTCAGGCCGCCGTCGCGGCGGATCACGCCCATCCGCACCGGCCACTCGACCGGGTAGTCGAACGGGGTGAACTCGTAGCGCGTCCGCAGCTCCTCGGCGGCGGTGTCCGCGTCGTCGCCCGGGCCGATGTCGACAACGTCGAGGGCGATCTCACCCGACCCGCTGACCACCTGCCGGGGCGGGCCGTCGGGACGTAGCCGCAGCCGGGTGCGCAGGGCCTGGTGGCGACTCACGATATAGCTCAAAAGGGTCGTCATCTCCGACAGCGGCGTGCCGGCCGGCAGCGGCATGGCGCCGCCGATGTTCATGGTCCGGCCGGTGCGCGCCATGGTGAGCCAGATGCCCTGCTGACCCCAGGTCAGCTCGGCCTCCCCCGTGCCCTCGCCGTGGAACGGGACGACGATCCGGCTGGTCACGGTGCCCATCAGCAGGTCCCACGAGTGCGCATATCGATGACCTTAAATCTATTCCGTCACGCTCCGCATCGCCCGTATGGCGTGGCGTACCCGTCAAAAGATTTAGTCGCGATGTATCGCGTCTTCTGGTTACGATGTAACGCGTCATGTTGGAATCCCCTCCGGCACGAATCGAGGAAGCATGGGCACCCCCACCCCTCCCCCGGCGATCACCGCCGCCGGCCTACGTAAGCGCTACGGCGACACGGTCGTCCTCGACGGCGTCGACCTGTCGATCGGCCAGGGCGAGGTCTTCGCGCTGCTGGGCCCGAACGGCGCCGGCAAGACCACCACGGTCCGGATCCTGTCCACGCTCATCCGCGCCGACGGGGGCACGGCCACGGTCGGCGGCGCGGACGTCGCGCGCGACCCCGAGTCCGTGCGCAGGGTGATCGGCGTCACCGGCCAGTTCTCCGCGGTGGACGCCCTGTTCACCGGCGAGGAGAACCTGCTGCTCATGGCCGACCTGTGCCACCTCGACCGGAAGGCCGGGCGGCGGCGGGCGACCGAGCTGCTCGACCGGTTCGACCTGGCGGATGCGGCCCGCAAGCCCGCCGTCACCTACTCGGGCGGCATGCGCCGCCGCCTCGACCTCGCCATGACCCTCGTCGGCAGCCCTCGGGTGATCTTCCTGGACGAGCCGACCACGGGCCTGGACCCGCGCAGCCGCCGCACCATGTGGCAGATCATCCGCGAGCTCGTGTCCGACGGCGTCACCGTCTTCCTCACCACGCAGTACCTGGAGGAGGCCGACCAGCTCGCCGACCGGGTCGCGGTGCTCGACCACGGCCGGATCGTGGCCGAGGGCACACCCGCCGAGCTGAAGCGGCTGATCCCCGGCGGGCACCTGCGGCTCACCTTCACCTCCACCGCCGACCTCGACGCGGCGGCCCGCGCGCTCGACGGGTCGACCCGTGACGACGACGCGCTGGCGCTGCAGGTGCCCAGCGACGGGGGCGTGCGCTCGCTGCGCGCGGTGCTCGACCGCCTCGACGCCGCGTCCGTCGAGGTCGAGAGCCTCGCCGTGCACACGCCCGACCTCGACGACGTCTTCCTCGCCCTCACCTCCACGGAAAGGACCCCTGCGTGATGAGCTACGCCGTCCGCGACTGCCTCACCATGCTGCGGCGCAACCTGCGCTGGGCGCGCCGCTTCCCCGCCATGACCGCCGTGCTCATCGGGCTGCCCGTCATCATCCTGCTGCTGTTCGTGTACGTCTTCGGCGGCACGATGGGCGCCGGCCTGGCCGGCGACCGCGGCGACTACGCCGACTACGTCACCCCCGGCATCCTCATGCTGGCCATCGCCGGCACGGCCCAGGGCACCGCGATCGCGGTGGCGACGGACATGAAGGAGGGCATCATCGCGCGCTACCGGACGATGGCGATCTTCCGCCCGTCCGTCCTCGCCGGGCACGTCCTCGGCAGCCTCAGCCAGACGATGCTGGGCCTGGCCGTCGTCGTCGGCGTGGCGGTCGCCGTGGGCTTCCGGCCCACCGCCGGGGTCGTCGAGTGGTTCGCCACGGCGGGCCTGCTCGCCCTGGTCGCGCTCGCGATGATCTGGCTGTCCGTCGGCCTCGGCCTGTGGGCGAAAACGGTCGAATCGGCCAGCAACCTGCCCATGCCGCTGATGCTCCTGCCGTTCCTCGGCAGCGGCTTCGTGCCCACCGACTCGATGCCCGCCGTGGTGCGCTGGTTCGCCGAGAACCAGCCGTTCACGCCGATGATGGAGACGCTGCGCGGCCTGCTGCTGGGTACGGGCATCGGCAGTTCGGGGCTCGTCGCGGCTGTCTGGTGCGTCGCCATCATCCTCGTCGGCTACCGCTGGTCGGTGCACCTCTACAACCGCGACCCGGCCAACTGACCGGGAACCAACGGGGCCGACGGACAGTCCAAGATGACGCCGTACATCTCGGGGAGGTCGCATGCGCAGGTTCGGCTGGGTGCTCATCGCTGTCGGTGCGCTGGTCGGCGGCTGTGCGCAGCCCGCCACCAGCCCCGGCGCGGGGTCGCCGGACCTCGGGCCGCCGACCGGGACCATGGCGGTGCGTGGGCAGTGGACCGCCTGTGCCGACGTGGAACCGAGCCCGCTGACGAAAGTGGGCGCGGAGGAGCTCGGACTTCCCCGGCTGGGCGACGACTTCACGCCGGTGGCCGCGGTTGTCTGCACCACGGCGCTGGAGAAGCGGCCCGACGGCAGCGAGGTGCTCATGGCGACCGAAGGTCGCGCCGAGGACATCGCGGCCCTCCTGGCCGCGCTGCGACTGCCGGACGAGCCACCCACCACCGGCGCCTGCAGGGCGGACCTGCCGGGCATCGACTGGGTCGCGCTCGTCGACGCCGACAACCGCTGGGGTCGCCCGGGCACGCCGGGCGACCCCTGCGGCAAGATTCGCGTGGAGGTGCGCGACGCCGTCGCCGCCCTGCGGCTCACGGAGGTCTCCAGGCGTCCGCTCCGCGAGGTCGTGTCGTCGGACGCGGCGGCGTCCGGCTGCTCCCAGCAGTGGGCCGACATGGTGTGGGTCGAGACGACGCTGAACCCCGACCGGGTATGGGCCACCACCCCTGGCAGCCCGCTGGCCGGCGGCGACGAGGTTCGCCTGTGCGTCTACCAGGTGCCGGCCACGGAGCGCGGCTCCGGGAAGCCGGCCGGCACGTTCGAGTCGGGGAGCCTGCTCACCGCCGCTCAGTGGACACCGATCGCCGGGGCGCTGCGCGCCGCGAAGAAGGCCCCGACCTGCTCGACGCCGGCCGAACGGTTCGCCCTGCTCCGCCGCGTCGACGACACGCAGGGCGAGATCTACGTGGAGCTGACCGGCTGCCGCCGCATCATGATCATGCCGATCGACGGCAGGCCCTTCCTCGGCCTCGCCGACACCGCCCTGGTCGCGCTGCTCGACTCGGCCACCTGAGCAGGGGCTCACCCTCCGACCCAATGACGGTAGGCGGCCAGGTCGACGTTGCCGCCACAGATGATCGTGACCACGTGGCGGCCGGCGAAGCGGCCCGGGTCCTCCAGCACGGCGGCGACACCCAGCGCCGCGGACGGCTCGACGACCAGACCCGCCTGCTCCAGAAGCAGACGCATGCCCGCGACGATCGACGCCTCACGCACGAGGACGGCGTCATCGGCCACCCGGAGGAGATCGTCCAGGACCTCGGGAATGGGGAACCGGCCCGCCACCCCGTCGGCGATGGTGTCCATCGAGTCGGTGGTGACGACCCTGCGCTCGCGCCAGGACAGCGTCATGGCCGGCGCGCCGAGCGGCTGGACGCAGACCACCTCGACCCCTGGCGCGAGCGCCTTCAGCACGTGGCCCACGCCGGTGGCCATGGCGCCCCCGCCCAGGGCGACCAGGACGACGTCGCCGGCGGACACCGCGCCGACCAGCTCCAGGCCGATGGTCGCCGCTCCCTCGCAGGTCTCGATATCCAGGCTGTCCTCGACCAGCCGGACGCCACGCTCCCGCGCGATGGCAACCGCCCGCTCGCGCGCCGCCTCGAAGTCGCCGTCCACCAGCTCCAGGCGCACGCCCGCGGTACGCATCCGGTCGAGCTTGACCGCGGGCGCCAGGCGCCGCGCCACCACGGTCACGTCCAGGCCCCGGCGACGACCCGACCACGCCAGCGCAAGACCGAGGTTGCCGGCGCTGGCGCACACCACCGCCGGCGTGCCCTGCTCGGCCAGACGGCTCGCGACCAGCTCGGTGCCCCGGCCCTTGAAGCTGCGCACCGGGTTCGCCGTCTCCAGCTTGACGCTCACCGAGCAGCCGAGCGCGCCGCCCAGGGCGTCGCAGGGGTAGCACGGCGAGTCCAGGAAGAGCGGGTCGATCACGTCGCGGGCCGCGCGGATGCGGTCGAGATCGAGCCGGCGGATGTCATACTCGGCGCCCACGCCGACCAGCGTACGGCCCGCTGGTCGCCCCCGATCCGATGCGCGGGCCACAACCAAACCGGGGCGTGCCCCCATCTCAACAGGTAACAGGAATCGCGGGACGGTCAGGAGAACGATCGGGTGCGCACTGAGCAGGAGCTGGAGTACATCGAGTACGTCCGGGCGCGGTCGGTCACGCTGCGTCGCCTGGCGTACCGGCTCTGCGGCGACTGGCACACGGCCGAGGACGTGGTCCAGAAGGCGTTCGTCCTGCTCTACCGGCACTGGCGGCGGGCGAACCAGGCGGCGTCGCTCGACGCCTACGTACGCCGGATGGTGGTCAACGCCTATCTGGAGGACCGGCGGGGCTGGTGGGCGCGCCAGGTGACGACGGTCGCTGACCTGCCCGCGCAGGCCCAACCCGATCAGGGCGCCGACGGGCGGCTGGACCTGCTGGCCGCGCTGGCCCGCATCTCGCCCGGCCAGCGGGCGGTGCTGGTCCTGCGGTACTGGGAGCAGCTCGACATCGCGGAGACCGCCGAGACTCTCGGCTGCAGCGCCGGCACGGTCAAGAGCCAGACCTCGCTGGCGATCGCGGCGTTGCGTCGCCTGATGCCCGACTACGTACGCAGCGGTAGGGAGGAGCGGCAGTGACCGACCCGGACCTGGCGACCCGGTTCGCCGCCATCGAGACCACCGACGAGCCGGCCCTGCCCACCGGCTTCGCCGAGCAGACGCTGCGCCGCGCGCGGCGGTCCCAGCGCCGACGGCGTGCCAGCGGGTGGGCGGCGCTCGCGCTGACCGTGGTCGCGGTGCTCGCGGTCGCGCCCTGGCAGGCGTGGCCGCAGCGCCCGACCCCGGCCGACCAACCGGACCGGCCGAGCCTGCCGGCCGAGTTCGCCGACCTGTCCCGGTTCACGTCCCACGCCACCGACCGGCCGGGCGGGCGGGCGATCGCGCTCTACGAGTTCGGCAGCAGCGAACTCTTCACCACCTGGCAGACCCTCGTCGCCGGCGCGGACCGGGACACCTACCGACGCCTGGACCTGCCCGACAACGCGGCCCCGCCCGTCAGCCTGTCCCCGGACGGCCGGTCCGTGATGTTCTTCGAGGAACGCACCGGCACCGACGAGTTCACCCTGCTCGACCTGACCACCGGACGCACCAGCGTGCGGCACAGCTCCGCGTGGGCCAGCAACGTCGGGGCGAGCATCACCATGCTGGCCTGGTCGCCGGACAGCCGCTACCTCGCGTACGCCGTGCCGGCGCCGTCGCCGAACGACGGCCGGGCGGAGAGTTCGCTGCGCGGCGGGCAGCCACTGCGCGACGTCGCCATCCTCGACGTGGTCACGGACACCACCGTCCGGTACCCCGCTAACAGCCCCATCTTTGCGGCCGCGTTCTCCCCGGACGGCCAGCGCCTGGCCGTACAGTCCGATCAGAACTCGCCCATCCTGTCCCTGCGCGCCGAGAAGGTGGGCGAGTGGCTGCCGCCGACGGGGACCGCGGACTCCGCCCTCGCCTGGTCGCCCGACGGCCGCCTCATGGCCGTCCAGACAAACATGGGAATCCGGTTCGTCGACATGACCGGGTCGGGCGGCACCGTCCCGAACAGCCTGCGGTATGACAGCAGCGTGCTGGGCTGGCGGTCGCCGACGAGCATCGTGGTCGAGGGTTCCGACGACGACGCCGACACCGACACCCTCGTCGAGGTGTCGGTCGTGGACGGCCACCGAACCGTCCTCAGCCGGTTCCCGACAACCAGATCCTGCGAGTACGGCCAGCACCGCTGCAGGCCGTACCGGATCCAGCTCGCCACGAACCTGATCGCGGACGCCACGATCCGGCCGAGCGCCCCCGACCGCGGCCCCTGGGTCCCGGTCGTCCACGCGGCGACAACCCTCGGCGCCGGCGCGCTGGGCGTCGCCCTGGTGCTGCTGATCCTGCGCCGCCGACGCCGCCGGCGCGCGGCCCGTTAGGCTCGCCCGGTGGCCGACCTTGTGCACCTCACCCCGGCGCGCAACGCGCGGCGCGTCGTCCGGACGGGCATCGCCGCGCGCAGCTACGGCCGCTCCGGCGGGCGCGGCGTGTACTGCATGCCGGTGCTGCCGTCGTTCGCCCTGACCTACCAGTGGACGCGCGAGCTGCGCCGCTGGAAGCCGGGCGTGCTCGTCGCCGCGCACCTGCGCATCCCCGACGACGAGCCGGTCACCGTCGGCCGCTACGGCACCGAACCCCGGCAGGTGACAGCGGCCGAGGCGGCCGCGATCGTCCGCGACCTGGCCGACCCGCGCGGGTACGAGGTCTTCGTGCCCCGCGCGGTGACGCCCGCCGAGGTGCGCCGCGTGCGCCAGATCCCGCAGGGCGTTGGCTGGCGCTACCAGCCCGACGCCCACGGCCGCCGGCCCTGCGCCTGCCCCGCGTGCGTGCAGCCCGGCACGCCCGGGTCCGGAAAGCTGCGCCGCGCGTACCCCTACGACAAGCGGCCCACCGGCAAGCCGCAGCTCATGGCCAACCTTCGCGCGGCCACGAAGCCCGGGGAGATCGTCCAGGCTTTGTACGCGCTGTACGGCCGCCGGTGGGGCGGCGCGGAGGAGCTGGCGTACCTCGTCGAGCACCCCGATCAGGAGGTCCGTGAGGTGCTGGCCGACCTGCTGCGGAACTACCGGGGCCACGCGGCCAAGGTGCTGCGGCACCGGCTCGCCGAGACGGGAACCCACGGGGCCGACGAGTAGTCCAAGATGGCGCCGTAACACCTCGGGGAGGTCGCATGCGCCGGTTGGTTCCCGTACTCGCGGGATTGTTGATCCTGACTGGCTGTGAGCAGACCGCGCCCATGCGGATCGAGCCGGGATGGGCCTCCTGCGCCGACGCCATCCCCGACACCACCAAGGCGATGAGCAGCGACTCGCTCGACCTGCCACCGCTGGACGACGGCTTCACCCCGACGGCCGCCGTGGTCTGCGCCACCGCGTTCGAGATGGATCCGGACTTCAGCCAGCGGAACTTCCTGACCGAGGGTCGGACCGACGACATCGCCGGGCTGCTCGCCGCGCTGCGCCTGCCCTCCGAGCACAGATGGGGCGCGTGCACGGCGATCGACCACATCATTCCCTTCGTGGTGCTCCTGGACGCCGACAACCGGTGGGTGCGGCCCGGGACGCCCAGCGACTCGTGCGGCACCATCCGTGAGGAGGTACGCGACGCGGTCACGGCGCTCAAGCTCACCCCGGTGTCCAAGCGTCTGATCCGCGAGGACCTGTCGAGCGGTGCCGGGAAGGCCACCTGCGCCGAGCACTGGGCCGACATGGTCTGGGTCAGGACCACCACCCAGACCGGCGGACCCAACTGGTCCACACCGGGCACGCCACCGCTGCGCGACGGCGACGAGGTGCGGCTGTGTGTCTACACCGTTGCGGACAGCACGCGCGGCAGCCTCATGCCGACGGGCGACCTCGACCACGACGGCGTCCTCACCGCCAGGCAGTGGCGCCCCATCGCCGCGAAGCTGGGCGCCGCCGGGCCCGCACCAACCTGCGACGCCCCGGCGACGCGGTTCGCGCTGCTGCGTCGCGCCGACAACACGGGCGGCGACACCTACGTCGAACTGGACGGCTGCCGCCGCGTGATGTCCCAGCCGGCCGACGGCCCACCTCGGATCAGCACGGCAGGTGAGGACCTGATCGCCCTGATAGCGGCCGCGCGCTAGAGCCGGCCGACGTCCGTGATGCGGATGGCGGCCGCGCCCAGCTCGTCGGAGACGTCGAGGTCGATCTCGGCGGTGATGCCCCAGTCGTGGTCGCCGGCCGGGTCGTCGAGGATCTGCCGGACCGTCCACTTGTCCCGGCCCGCGTCGATGAGCAGCATCTTCGGGCCGCGCGCGGCGGGGCCCGTACCGATGTCATCGTGGTCTTCGTAGTAGGGGGCGAGCGCGTCGGCCCAGGCGTCGGCGTTCCAGCCCGACTCGGCGTCGAGCTCGCCGAGCTCGTCCCAGCGCCGCAGGGCCGCGAGCGTGACGCGCCGGAACAGGGCGTTGCGCACCAGCACCCGGAACGCGCGGGTGTTGCCGCTGACCGCCGGCGGGCGCTCCTCGACGACCGTCTCCTCGCCCGGGTTGCGCAGCTTCTCCCACTCGTCGATGAGGCTCGAGTCGACCTGGCGGACCAGCTCGCCGAGCCACTCGATGAGGTCGGCGAGGTCGTCGGTGCGGGAGTCCTCAGGCACGCTCTGTCGCAGCGCCCGGTAGGCGTCGGCGAGGTAGCGCAACACCAGGCCCTCGGAGCGGGCCAGGCCGTAGAAGCTGACGTACTCGGTGAAGGTCATCGCGCGTTCGTACATGTCGCGGACGACGGCCTTCGGGGACAGCTGGTGGTCAGCGACCCACGGGTGACCTCGCCGGTAGGTCTCGAACGCGGCGCCGAGCAGCTCCTCGAGCGGCTTGGGCCAGGTGACGGCCTCCAGCAGCTCCATCCGGGCGTCGTACTCCAGCCCGTCGGCCTTCATCTGGGCGACCGCCTCGCCCTTGGCCTTGAACTGCTGGGCGCTCAGGACCTGCCGCGGGTCGTCCAGCGTCGCCTCGATGACCGAGACAACATCCAGGTGGTACGCCGGATCGTCCGGGTCGAGCAGCTCCATCGCCGCCAGCGCGAACGGTGACAGGGGCTGGTTGAGCGCGAAGTCGAGCTGCAGGTCGACGGTGAGCCGGATCGAGCGGCCCTCGGCGTCGGGCTCGGGGAGCTTCTCGATCACGCCGCCGGCGAGGAGCGCCCGGTAGATGGCGATGGCGCGGCGGATGTGCCGGCGCTGGGCGGGGCGGTCCTCGTGGTTGTCGGTGAGCAGCTCGCGCATCGCGGCGAACGCGTCGCCCGGACGGCCGATCACGTTGAGCAGCATGGCGTGACTGACGTGGAACACGGACGTCAGCGGCTCGGGGTCGGCCGTGGTGAGCCGGTCGAAGGTCGGCTGACCCCAGCCGACGGACCCCTCCGGCGGCTTGCGCTTGACGACCTTGCGGCGCTTCTTCGGGTCGTCGCCAGCCTTGGCGAGCGCCTTCTCGTTCTCGATGACGTGCTCGGGCGCCTGCACGACGACCGTACCGATGGTGTCGAAGCCGGCCCGCCCGGCGCGCCCGGCGATCTGGTGGAACTCGCGCGCCTTGAGCAGCCTTGTCCGCTGCCCGTCGTACTTGGAGAGCCCGGTGAACAGCACGGTCCGGATGGGCACGTTGATGCCCACGCCGAGGGTGTCCGTCCCGCAGATCACCTTGAGCAGCCCCGCCTGGGCAAGCGTCTCCACGAGCCGGCGGTACTTGGGCAGCATGCCCGCGTGGTGCACGCCGATGCCGTGCCGCACGAGCCGCGACAGCGTCTTGCCAAAGCCCGACGTGAACCGGAAGTTGCCGATCTTCGCGGCGATGGCGTCCTTCTCGGCGCGGGTGCACACGTTCACGCTCATCAGCGCCTGCGCGCGCTCGAGCGCCTCGGCCTGGGTGAAGTGCACGACGTAGACGGGCGCCTGCTTCGTCTGCAGCAGCTCCTCGAGCGTCTCATGCAGGGGCGTCATCGCGTACGTGAAGATCAACGGCACGGGCCGCTCGGCGTTGGCGACTACGGCGGTTGATCTTCCTGTGCGCCGGGAGAGGTCCTCCACGAACCGGGTGACGTCGCCCAGGGTGGCCGACATGAGGATGAACTGGGCCTGCGGCAGCGCGATGAGCGGCACCTGCCACGCCCAGCCCCGGTCCGGCTCGGCGTAGAAATGGAACTCGTCCATGACGACCTGGTCGACCTCGGCGTCCGCGCCGCCGCGCAGCGCGATGTTGGCCAGGATCTCCGCCGTACAGCAGATGATCGGCGCGTCGGCGTTCACGCTCGCGTCGCCGGTGAGCATGCCGACGTTGGCGGGCCCGAACACGTCGCAGAGGGCGAAGAACTTCTCGGACACCAGCGCCTTGATCGGGGCGGTGTAGTACGAGCGCTTGTTGGTGGCCAGGGCGGCGGCGTGCGCGCCGAGCGCGACCAGGCTCTTGCCGGACCCGGTCGGGGTGTTCAGGATCACGTTCGCGCCGGTCACGATCTCGATCAGCGCCTCCTCCTGATGCGGATAGAGGCTGAGCCCACGATCGGACGCCCAGGTCGCGATGGCCTCAAAAAGCTCATCGGGACCGGCGTCGGCGGCGGGCAACTGATCTGTGATCGTCATGGTCGGTCCATCCTGCCCGCCCCGAGCCGCGATCACCAACCCGCCGCTCTCCGTCAGACCATTCCACGAATATCGCCGACGTCAGGACAGCACCTGCCACCTCAAGATCCTCGGCGTTGCTCAGCTTGTCGCTCTGGGCGTGGCGACTGTGACCCGCATAGCGACCCAGATGCGCCACAGCCAGCTCTAGGCCTGTCCCGAAGTCGCGTGCTGGTGTTTGATCATCGCGGCGCGTCCGCCCTCGGGTCGCCGGTCAGGTGTCCTGACCGGCGCATGACAGTAAAGATCGGCGTTTCGTGTACCAGGGTGGAGCTGGGCTACACCCTGGTACACGAAACCGCGATCAACGTGCGCGCACGCTGCACGTTCAGCCACCAAACGCCGATCATGACAGCGTTGCTGCCATCGACTCGGTGGGGTGCACTCCGACGAGCAGCGCGAGCGCGGCGCCCTGTGGCGCACGGGGACGCTGACCGACGTCGGCACGCTCGGCGGCGGGACCACCACCCTGATCGCGGTCAACGACAAGGGTCGGATCCTCGCGACCTCACAGCCGGCGGACGGGTTCACCCGTCCCGCGCTGTGGCACCGCGGGCAGTGGACCGATCTGACGACGCTCGGCGTGGACCCGAGGCGAACCTCGTGGACCTCAACAACAAGGGCCAGTTCGCCGGGACCGTCCGGCCCGTCTGGGGCATCTCGCACGCGGTCATCTACAGGTAGCGGTCGTACTGCGGCGGGAAAGTGCCCTCAGCGGGGCACTTTGCCGCCGCACCTTCGCGTCGGCCGAAGTTCAGACCGGTTGCCAGGCGCCGTCGGGGAGTTGGCGGACCGTCAGGGGGGTGCGGAACATGCGGCGGCCGTCGCCGGCGAACGGGTCAGGCAGGAACCGGCGGACGGTCAGGTCGGGCCGGTCGGGGTAGCCGGCCGCGACGGCCGGGCCGCCGACGTGCAGCCGACCCGCCTCTCCCGGTCGTACCGGATCAAGGTTTTCGTCCAGAGCGTAGAGCGTCGCTCCGGGCAGAGGGTGACCACCGGTTTTGTCGACCTTGAACGTCAGCACACCGGCCTCGGGGAAGCCGACCAGGTCGAGCGTCTGGTCGTCGTCGGGCGTGGCGGCCCGCGCCCACAGCGCGCCGCGGTCCTGCCAGCCGGTCACACCGTCCGGCGGGTCCTCGGTTGTGGCGACGACCGGCTGGAGCGCGTCGCCCGTCAGCAGCGCGCGCACCGCTCCCGCAAGCGACAACGCGTCGTCGGACCGTCGGGACGCAGGCACGGCGGACAGGGGCGGCAGCTGGGTGAGACGCACGAGGTTCCGCTGGGTGAGCAGGACGCCGGCGTCGTCGCCCGCGGCGACGATGACCCCACTGCCGGGCGCGATCGAGGCGGAAACGGCAGGTGGCCGGACGAGACCCGAAGCGGCTTCCAGCACGTACGCGGCCTCGTCGGAGCGCGCGGGCGCGGCCACTCCCCCGGCCCGCAGTGCGGCCAGCAGGCCCGCGACGGCCTCGGCCCGCCCGGACGCGTGGACGACGACTCCGTCGCCGACCCGCAGCCCGGCCGCGCGCAGCGCCTCGGCGAGACCGTCGACCCAGGCGCGCAACTCCCCGTAGGACAGGTGGGCGGCACCCTCGCGGATGGCGGTGGCGTCGGGGTGACGCTCGGCCACGGCGGCGAACCGGTCGTCCGCGTCGCGGGCGGCGCCGGCCCCGCGAGCCGGGGCGTAGCGGACCGCGGCGAGCGCGGTGACGTGCCGCTCGCACGCGCCGGCCGTGCCGTGGAAGGAGTCGAACCGCCAGCCTGTCGGCGGCTTGCGGCCGACCGGCCAGCGGCCGTGGTCTCCGTCGTCATTGACGACGACGGAGTAGTACTGCTCTCCGGGGTGTCCAGACATGGCGGGTACCTCTGGGGACGGATGTGCACCGCCCCTGGGTGGGCGGAGCAATCACGCTATTCCCCACCGGTTACGCGCCGGTCATGTACCCATATCAGCGGAACGAGTCGGGCAGCGGCACGCTGACCTCGACGGTGGTGCCGGAGCCGACCTGGCTGGTCATCGTGATGCGGCCGTTGAGCAGCTGGGCGCGCTCCTGCATGGACGGCAGGCCGCCGCCGAAGCGGTCCCGGTCGGTCGGGTCGAAGCCCGCCCCGTCGTCGGTGACGGTGGCGTTGACCACGGCGTTGTCGACGTCGACGCGCAGGACCAGGTTGGTCGGGTCGGCGTGCTTGACCGCGTTGCGGGCGGCCTCGCGGACGATCAGGTACAGCTCCTCGGCGATGTCGGCGGGCAGGCCCTTGCAGTCGCCGCGCACCGTGAGCGTGACGGTGATCCGGTCGGGCACGTTCTCCCGCATGTACGCGCGCAGGGCGGGCTCCAGGCCCCCGTTGCCGATCGAGCGACGCAGCTCGGCGGTGAGCTGCTGGACGGAGCGCACCGCCTCGGCCAGCGACCCGATCGCCGCGTCGATCTTCGCGAGGTTGGGCTGCCCGTTCAGCGCGGCGTGCCGGTAGAGATCGAGTTGCTGCAGCGTGAGGCCCATGCTGTGCAGGACGCGGTCGTGCAGCTCCCGGGCGATGCGCACGCGCTCCTCGCGGCGCGAGGCCTGCAGCTTGTCCAGCAGCAGCTTCACGTACGACAGGGACGCGAGCGCGACCCGATCCATGATCGACTCGTGGAGGATGCGGCTGATCCGCATGGCCCCGAGGCCGTCGTTCGGCGCGAACCGGCGGATCAGCACCGGCAGGGTCGTCTCGAACAGCGTGGTGGCGGCGCGCAGGGACTCCACGGGGTGGATGCCGCGCTGCGCCCGGCTCGTACCGATGTCGAACGCCAGCAGGCGCGACGTGCCCGCGGGTTCCATGGAGTCGGGACCCTCGGCCGCGAGGATGCGGCCCACCACGTCGTCGAGGACCGAGTTGACCTGCGCGATGAGCTCCTCGACCACGCCGGACGCGGTCAGCACGCTGTTGTCCAGCCGGAGCGCGGCCAGGTAGGCGTCCATGATCTCGGCGCGCTCGGCGGAGAACTCCACGCCGGGCGCCGGCACACCGATGGTCACGAACACTCCCCCTGGTGCCCTACGGGCGGAGGCCGGCACAGCCCCCGTCGCCGAAAGTGAAGTAACTCTATCTGCGATCGGGCCATCACGCACAGCACCCGGTCGTACTACCGACGTCGTAGTTGGACCTACGCCCTCGGTCCACACTTGCCCCCCGCCAGGCATCGCTACCTGTCGACGCGCACCTGCCCGTTCATACGGTCGTGCCAACACCGCCGGACACCCGGTCCGGCACCGGCACACAGGAGGACCCATGTCGGGCGAGGCGGTCGCACAGGTGCTCGGCGGCTTCCGGTTGACCGTGGCCGGTCAGCCGGTGACGGCCTGGGGGGCTGGTCGGGCACGTGCCCTGTTCCAGTACCTGCTGTTGCACCGCGACCGGGTGGTCTCGCGCGAGGAGCTCGGCGACGCGCTCTGGCCGCGGGTGGGCGCCACCTCCGTCAAGGTCGCGGTGCACGCCGTGCGCCGTGTCCTGGGCGACGCCTCGATCGTCACCACCGAACGTGGTTACCAGCTCAACGGCGAGCGGGTCACCACCGACCTCGCGCGGTTCGAGTCCTCGATGCGGGCGGGCACGGAGGCCGCCCGCGTCGGTGACCGCGACGCGGTCGTCGCACACCTGACGACCGCGATGGCGCACTACGCCGGGCCGCTGCTGCCCGACGAGGACAGCCTCTGGTTGCTCGACCAGCGCGAGTGGCTGCACACCCAGGCCCTGCGGGGCGCGCACGAACTGTGCCGGGCCGCGCTCGACGCCGGCGACGACTGGACGGTCATCCAGTGGGCCCGCCGCGCCAGCCTCATCGACCCCTACGACTTCGACGCGTACGAGCTGATCGTCGCCGCGCACCACCGGCTGGGCCTACGGGGACAGGCCCGCCGGTGGACCGACGTGGCGGCGCGGGCCAACGCGGAACTGATCCAGGCCTGACTGAAGGGAGACCACGATGACCAACCTGATCAGCCTCGACGACTGCGAGCAGTTGTCGGTCAAGCAGGTGCACCAGCTGTACCGCGACCACGTCAACGCCAGCCAGGTCAAGCTCATGACCTCGTTCGGCTTCGGCCAGGAGCTGGTCGACCACGCCGAGGGCGCGGTCATCACCACCCGCGACGGCCGGCGCATCCTCGACTTCACGGGCGGGGTGGGCGTGCTCAACCACGGCCACAACCACCCGCGGATCATCGCCGCGCGGGAGCGCTTCGCCCGGCAGGGTCGCATGGAGGTGCACAAGACCTACTTCTCGCCGTACGTCGGGGCGCTCGGTCACAACCTCGCGGCCGTCCTGCCGGGTGACCTGAACATGTCGTTCCTGCCCAACTCCGGTGCGGAGGCGGTGGAGGGCGCGGTCAAGCTGGCGTACAAGTACCACGGCGGCAAGCGGAACACGATCCTGCGGGCCGACATCAGCTTCCACGGCAAGCTGCTCGGTTCGGGCAGCCTGACGGGCAGCTCGCAGAACCACTTCGCGTTCCCCGGCATCCCCGGCGTGGTCGTCTTCCCGTACGGCGACCTCGAGGCGGTCAGGCAGCTGATCGCCGAGCACCGCCGGGACGACGGCAGCAGCGACGTGTACGCGCTGTTCATCGAGCCGTTCAGTGCCTCGACGATGCGGCACTGCTCGGAGGAGTTCCTGCGCGGGCTGCGCGAGCTGTGCACGGCCGAGGACATCGTGCTGGTGTTCGACGAGATCTACACCGGCTGGGGCAAGACCGGGACGATGTTCTACTTCATGCGCTACCCGGGCCTGATCCCGGACGTGGTGACGACGTCGAAGTCGTTCGGCGGCGGCAAGTCGTCCATCTCGGCGTACGTGGCGCGGGAGCCGATCTTCCGCAAGGCGTACGACAGCATGAAGGACGCCCTGCTGCAGTCGACCTCCACGACGTACTACGGCTTCGGCGAGGAGTGCGCCACCGCGATCGAGGCGATCAACGTCGCGGTCGAGGAGGACTTCCCCGCGCGCGCCCGCGCGATCGAGCGGATCCTCGGCCCGGGCCTGGCCCGCATCGCCAAGGAGCACGAGGACGAGGTCGTCGAGGTGCGGGGCGCCGGCGCCCTGTGGGGCGTGTTCCTGCGCCCGAACAAGGTCCTGGACCTGATCGGCAAGCTCGCCCCCGGCGGCATCGCCCGCGACCCCCAGTTCGGCACGAAGCTCGTGACCTGCGCGGTGATCGACGACCTCTACCGCCGGCACGACATCTACGCCTACTACACGCTCAACGGCAAGAACCCGCTGGTGGTGGGTCCGCCGTTGGTCACCGACCCGGCCGACGTCGAGCGGTTCCTCGACGCGCTCGACGCCACCCTGGCCGTCGGCCTGCCCCGCCTCGTCACCCGTTTCGTTCGAGAGAAGGTGTCGTCACTGTGGTGAAGTCCGTCCTTGTCACCGGTGGTTCCGGGATGCTCGGCGGCGCCGTCGTGCGCTCGCTGGCCGACTCCGGTCTCCACGTGCGCAGCGTCGACCTGCGCGAGCCGCTCGAGCCCGTGCCCGGCGTCGACTACAAGATCGGCGACGTGCGCGACCGGGCCGCCGTCCAGTCGGCCGTCGCCGGGGTGGACGCCGTCGTCCACACGGCCGCGGCGCTGCCCACCTACAGCGCCGCCGAGATCGACTCGATCATCGTCGGCGGCACCCGCAACGTGCTCGACGCGGCCCTGCTCGCCCACACCCCCCGCGTCGTGCACATCTCGTCCACCGCCGTGTACGGCCTGCCCGACGTGGTCCCGACCACGGAGGACTACCCCCGCTCCCCCGTCGACCCCTACAGCCGGGCGAAGGCCCGCGCCGAGGAGGTCGGCGAGGAGTTCCGCCGGTACGGCCTGTGCGTGCCGATGCTGCGGCCCAAGACGTTCCTCGGGCCGGGCCGGATGGGCCTGTTCGCGATGCTCTTCGAGTGGGCCGAGGAGGGCCACAACTTCCCCGTCCTCGGCAAGGGCGACGTGAGGATCCAGATGTTCGCCATCGACGACCTCGTCGACGCCGTGCGGACCGCCCTGGACGCGCCGGCGGACATCGCGAACGACACGTTCAACCTGGCGGCGGCCGAGTTCGGCACGATCCGGCAGGACTTCCAGGCCGTGCTCGACGCGGCCGGGCACGGCAAGCGGGTCATCTCGGTGCCCGCGAAGCCCGCCCTGGCCACGCTGCGGCTGCTGGAACGCACCAAGTTGTCCCCCGTGTACGGCCGCCTGCTGCACAAGCTGATGGCCGACTCGTACGTGAGCATCGACAAGGCCCGGGAGGTGCTCGGCTTCGCGCCGAAGCTGTCCAACCGCGACGCCATCCTGCGCACGTACGACTGGTGGCGGTGCAACCGGACCGCCACCAGCAAGTCCTCGACTGGCCGCACCAGTCGTGAGCCCTGGCGTCAGGGCGCGCTCTCCCTCGCCAAGGCGGTCTTCTAACCGTCCTTATTGGAGGTACAGCCATGACCATTATCGACGAAGCGATCAGCACGTCACCGCCTCTCACCATAACGGCGCCCACGCGCCCGGTCGGGCTGGTGCGGGACCTGATCGCGCTGATCCGGCCGTACCAATGGGTTAAGAATCTGCTGGTCGTGCCGCTCGCGCTGCTCGATCCGGCGGCACTGCGCGCGGGCCCGCTGTTCGCGGTGGGCTGGGCCGTGCTGGGCTTCATCCTCGCCTCCTCGGCCGTGTACATCATCAACGACATCGCCGACCGGCACCGCGACCGGGTGCACCCGAAGAAGCGGCTGCGCCCGATCGCCTCGGGCCGGGTCCCGGTCCCCCTGGCGTACGCCTACGGCGCCCTGGTCTCGGCCGCGTTGGTGGCCGTGGTGCTGGGCGGGCCGGCCATCGCCTGGTGGCCGCTCGGGGTGTACCTGGTGCTCAACGTCGCCTACACCCGCGGGCTCAAGCACGTGCCGCTGGTGGACGTGTTCGTCGTGGCCCTCGGCTTCGTGCTGCGGGTCGTCCAGGGCTACCTGGCCGCCGAGGTGCCGGTGCAGAGCTGGCTGCTCATCGCGGTCTTCGCGGTGTGCCTGCTGATGATCCTCGGCAAGCGGCGTCACGAGGTCGGCGCGGGTGGCCTGGCCCACCGGCCGTCCCTGCGGGGGTACTCCTCGCAGTACCTCGAGTACCTGATCGTGCTGTGCGCCGTGCTGGCGATCAGCGCCTTCCTGTTCCACCTCAACACCGCGGTCCCGCCGCCGTACACGACGGTCGCGCTGCTCGGCTCCGTGCCGTTCGCGCTCTTCGGGCTGGCCCGCTACCTGCAGGTCGTGGTCGTGGAGACCAGCGGCGGCGAGCCCGTCCGGGTCCTGCTCCGCGACCGCGCCATGTTGATCAACTCAACCCTGTGGGCCGCGCTCATCGGCTCCACCCTGTTCGCCGCGCACTAGAAAGGGCGACGACACATGAACACGCCGACCGTGTCGGTCATCATTCCCAACTACAACTACGCCAAGACGCTGGATCTGTGCCTGGCCGCCGTCAACGGCCAGGACTACCCCGCCATCGAAGTCATCGTCATCGACGACAACAGCACCGACAACTCTGTGGAGATCGCCCGGTCGCGGGGGGCGCGCGTGCTCCGCACCGGCACGAATATCGGCGCCCCGGCGGCCCGCAACCTGGGCGCCGAGGTGGCCACCGGGGAGATCCTGTTCTTCCTGGACTCCGACGTCGCCCTGCGCCCGGACGCGGTGACCAACGCGGTGCGCCTCATGCTCACCGAGCCGAACATCGGTGCGGTGTGCGGCACCTACACGCCCAAACCGCTCGTCCGCGACAGCCTCGTCGAGGAGTACCGGTCGCTGCAGCTGTACTCGTGGTGGATCGGCGACCTCGGCGACACCAGCACGGTGTTCACGGCCATCTTCGCCATCAAGGCGTCGGTGTTCGCCGAGGTCGGCGGGTTCAACCCGGCGCTGCGGCACAGCGAGAACGCCGACTACGGCCACCGGCTCACCCAGCGGTACCGGATCCTGCTCACCGACGAGGTCGTCGGCGCGCACGACCACGACGACAGGTTCGGCGTGCTGCTCAACAAGTTCTTCCACCGGGCGCGGCTGCACGTACCGCTGTTCCTCAACCGCCCCGACTTCTCCGGCGGCCCGACCAACGGGTCGCGGGGGTGGGGCAGCATCGCCGCGCTGGGCGCCGTACTCGCCATGGTTCTGCCGTTCGTGTTGGGCGCGGCCTGGACCCTGGTCCCGGTCGCCCTGTTCGCGGCGTTCGTCGCCGCGGACATCCCGATGTACCGCGAGGTGCGTAAGCACGTGTCGCCGTGGTTCCTCGTCTACTACACCGCGGTGCACTTCGTCGTGAACGTCACCGTCGGCCTGGCCGTCGGGGCGGGCCTGTTCCAGTGCCTGTTCTCGCGGGACTTCCGCACCACCTACAGCCTGTCGATGCAGGGGGCCTGAGCCGTGTCGCAACCGCTCGTGTCGGTCATCGTGCCGAACTACAACTACGCCGCGTCGCTGCGGCTGTGCCTGGGCTCCATCCAGGCGCAGACCTACCGGAACATCGAACTGATCATGGTGGACGACGGCAGCACCGACGACTCCATCGCGATCGCGGAGAGCATGGGGGTGCGCGTCCTGCGCACGCCGTACAACTCCGGCTGCGCCGGCGCCCGCAACCTGGGCGTCGCGGCGAGCTCCGGCGAGATCCTCATGTTCGTCGACTCGGACGTGGCGCTCGACCCCGAGGCGATCTCGCGGTCGGTGGCGCTCCTTGAGGCCGACGCCAAACTCGCGGCCGTGTGCGGCGTGCACGACCCGGTGCCACTCATCCGCGACAGCATGGTCGAGGAGTACCGGGCCCTGCAGTACCACTACTGGTCCGTGACCTCGGTGGGGCTGATCTCGTTCATGTTCCCGGCGGTGTGCGCGCTGCGCCGCTCGGCGTTCGACGAGGTCGGACCGTTCAACACCAAGCTGCGCCAGACCGAGGAGGTCGACTACGGCCACCGCCTCACCCAGCGCTACGACATGCTGCTGACCGAGGAGGTGCGCGCCCGCCACGACCACGACGACCAGCTGGTCCCGTTGCTGCGCAAGCTGTTCAAGCGGGCGCGGGCCCGGGTGCCGCTCTACGCGCGCCGCAAGGCGTTCGCGCGCGGGTTTGAGACGTCGTCACGTGCGGGCGGCAGCGTGGCCGCCCTCGGGGCCGTCGTCTCCCTGCCGCTGGCGCTGCTGTTCGGGCCGTTGGCCCTGCTGGTGCCGGCGGCGGCGCTGGCCGCGTCGCTCGGCGCGGACCTGGGCATGTACCGGTTCGTCGCCCGCCAGCGCGGGGTCGCCTTCCTCGCGTACTTCACGGCGGTGCACTTCATCGTCAACGTGACGATCGCGTCCGGGGTGGCGGTCGGGGCGGCCCAGTGGCTGGTGTCGGACTCGTTCCGGCGCCTCTACGACCCGCTGCTCGCTGAGACGGCGCCGGCATGACCTCGTTGTTGGGGCCCGCGCGGCCGGAGGTGGTGGCGGTTTCCCCGCCACCGGCTCCGGCCGCTCCGGCCGACTCGGTGACGCGGCCGCCGCGGTGGCGGCGGGCCGCGGGGCGCGTCACCCTCGTCGCCACCGGCCTCTGGCTGGGGTACGTCGTGACGCACCCGTTCCTGTCGGGGCGGTTCTGGTGGATGCTGTTGCCGGACCTGGCGCCGCCGTTCCTGTTCGTGGCCATGCCGCTGGTCCTGGCGGCGCTCGTGCCGCTCGCCTCGTGCCGGCGGGTCCGGGCGGTGACCGCGCTCCTGGCGACGGTCGCGCTCCTGGCCGGGGTCCCGCAGGCCGGCCTGCGGCTGCCGGGCGGCGCACCCACGGTGCCGGCCGGCGCGATCAAGGTGGTGTCCTGGAACACCCAGTTCTGGGAGCAGGACGAGGACCCGGCCGCGTTCTACGACTATCTTCGCCGCTTCGACGCGGACGTCTACCTGTTGCAGGAGTACCTGTACTTCACCGACGCGCCGCGCCCGATCGACAAGCTCGCGGAGATCAAACGCGAGTTCCCGGGCTACGAGATCGTGGCGAACAGCGAGCTGATCACGCTGTCCCGGCTCCCGATCGTGAGCAGCCGGGCCCTGGACGGCTCGGCGTGGCTGTCGGCCGAGCGGGGCAGCGCGCCGCCGCCCGGCACCGACTTCCTGCCGTACTGGACGACGAAGACGCTGCGCACCGACATCGTGGTCGGGGGTGGGACCGTCGCGTTCTACAACGTGCACATCCCGGTGCAGCTCGACGGCGGGCGCAGCCCGTTCACCGGCCGGTTCTACTCGGTCATCCGGGAGCAGTCGGCCCGCCGCGAGGCGAGCTGGCGGGCACTCACCGCCGACCTGGACACGGTGTCCGGTCCGGCGCTGGTGTCCGGCGACTTCAACAGCACCAGCGCCATGGGCGAGCTGGACGTCCTGCGTGACCGCCTGCGTCAGCAGGAGGTCACGAGCGGCGGGCTCTATCCGTCGACATGGGACGCGCGGGGGCACGGATGGTGGCGCCTCGACCACGTCTTCGCGGGCGGGTCGTTGGACGTCTACACGTACGACATCCGCGACAGCGCGGGCCTGTCGGACCACAAGGCCCAGGAACTGAAGGTTGGTTTGCGCCACTAGGCGTATTTGGGTACTTCTATAGAAGCGGTCGGTGCCGCACCGGCCACGGAGAGTTGGGGAGAAACATGCAGCAGCGAGTCATCGCCGGCCCGCAGGGCGGCATCACGGTCAGCGCCCTGGCCCTGGGCACGATGTACTTCGGCACGTACACCGAGGAGAAAGTCGCGTTCGACCTGCTCGACCGCTTCCACGCGGCGGGCGGCACGTTCCTCGACAGCGCCGACTGCTACAACCAGTGGCTCGGCAAGGGCGGCGAGAGCGAGGAGGTCATCGGCCGCTGGGTGCGCTCGCGCGGCGTCCGCGACGAGGTCGTGCTCGCGACCAAGCTGGGTGCCCAGACGACCGACCCGGAGAAGCCCTGGCCGGACTTCTTCGAGGGCCTGCGCGGCGACACCATCCGGGCGGCGTTCGAGAAGAGCCTGCGGCGCTTCGACGTCGACCACGTCGACCTGCTCTACGCCCACTGGGACGACCGGTCGGCCCCGCTGGAGGAGCGCGTCGACGCGCTCGCCGAGATCGCCGAGTCGGGCAGGGCCCGCGCCCTGGGCGCGTCCAACATCGCGGCGTGGCGGCTCGAGCAGGCCCGCTCCCTGGCGCGGGCGGCGGGCCGGCCCGGGTTCACGGCGGTGCAGCAGAAGTACACGTACCTGTGGACGCGGCAGCTGCCCCGCCAGACCGACCAGGCCAGCGACGAGCTGCTCGACTACGCGGCCGAGAACGACATCACGGTGATGGCGTACACGCCGCTGCTCAAGGGCGCCTACCAGCGCTCGGACGTCGAGCTGCCGCTCACCTACGACCACCCGTCGAACGCCGTGCGGCTCGCCGAGCTGAAGGCGGTGGCCGCGGAGCTCGGCGCCACGCCCAACCAGGTCGTCCTCGCGTGGCTCATGGGCGGCGAGGTCCCGGTCATCCCGATCATCGGCGCGAGCAACGTCGCCCAGCTGGAGGAGTCGCTCGGCGCGGTCGAGCTGACCCTGGACGACGAGACCCGGGCCCGCCTGGACGCCGCCGGCCAGGGCATCGACGCCGGACAGCGCGTCAGCGTCTGACCGCAGCACGGGAGGGGCGGCGAGAGCCGCCCCTCCCGTGTGCGCAGCGGGCAGCTGGGCGGCTCTGATAGAACTGCTTCGTGGCCAGCGTCGAGGACCTGCCAGCGTAGACCGCGGCGGCACTGGCTGCCGACCTGCTCGACACTGTGCTACGCCACATCGATGGAGGCAGCAGCGGGGGCTGACACGCCACCTGGCCAACCGGAGCCGGGAAGTTCGCGGCGGGTCCGGCAGTTCCGCGCCGGCCGCGGACGCCGCGTGGGCGACGCCATCATCAGTTGCGATAGCCGCCATGGCAGCCGCGCCTCGATCCCCGCCAGCCGGGCGGCATCGGCGCTGAGCTGCTCCTCCAGTTGTGCGCGCCGCAGCCGGAGCATGCCGTGCAGCTCCTCGACGGTGACCTTGTCATCGACGATGTCGGCGACCTGCGCGAGCGTGAGCCCAGATCCTTCAGAGCGACGATCCGGTTGAGCCGGCGCAACTGGTCGGCTCGGTAGTAGCGGTACCCGCTGGCCGGATCCGTGGCGGCGGGCCGCATCAGGCCGATCGCGTCGTAGTGGCGCAGCATACGCACCGGCACGCGGCCGAGTGCTGCGAAATCTCCGATGCTGAACACCGCCTCATCGTGCGGCCTGACACGGTGTCAGGGTCAACACCGCCTCGACGGTCCCAGTACGATTCGCCGATGCCCGACCTGCTCAGCCGCGAGTGTCACTGCCTGCTCTGTGAGGGCGATGGCGAGCCGCGTCGATGGTGGCGGTCGGCCGAACGGTCTTGGCCCGATCGCGAACGCCGCAACGCCCGACTGGTCCGTGAGTACGGATGGGGCGTCACCGGCGTCCTGGGCACAACCTTGCCCGACTGGGCCTACTCCATCGGCCTCTGGCACAGCTACGGCAGCGTCGAGGTCTGCCTACTCGGCGTCCCCCAGCAGCGCGCCATGGTCATCGTGAACACCGTTGGACAATTTGTCCGTGACGGGCTCACGCTGACACCAGACCTTACATTGATGGGCGTCGTCGACGAGTACGACCTCCGCTTGGCTCCGGTGCACGACAGTTGGTACGAAGCGTTGTTCGGCGCTGCCATCGACTACTACCAGCGCCCACCGTTCCCGGTGGTGCAACTCCTGTGGCCCGACACGTCCGGCCGCTACCCGGGCGACCCGGAGCGCGAGCGCGATGCGGATGACGCCCAGCCGGCGCTGTGGCTGCCGATGAACGAGCACCCACGCAGCATGTGGACGGAAGCGCCGACGGCATAGGACCGGCGCACGCGTCCGCTTTCCGAAGCCGCCGTTCTGATCATCGGCGTGGTACCTACTCGCTCACAGCATTGACGACCGCGGCGGCTTCACTGCTCGTCACCACGGGCACGACCTCGAAGTCGATCAGATCGCCCCATCGGCCGATCCAGGTCATCAGCAAGCTCAGATCGTCGCACTCCATGAGCTGAAAGCATCGACTCAAGTTGGCTTCGACCCAGCTGTCGACATAGCGCAGCCCGTCGGGCATCATCCGTCCGCGCTCACGTGCCCGCTCATACACAGCGCCCGCGCCGCCGTCACGGAAACGCTCCACCACCATGAAAAGCATGGCGGTCATGCTACGAACAATGATGCAGCAGTTCGACGTCGCCGTTCTCGCGCAGGCGGTAGGTGACTCCCTCGTGGCCGTCACGGGCCGGGTCGGTGGCCCCGCTGGACCCGGGTGATGTCGGCCAGCGCCTCCAGCGCCGGAAGCGCCGCCATCAGCGCCTTGGCGTCGGCTTCGGACAGCTCGGCGAGAATGCCGGCGAGCACCCTCGTACGGATCTTGCGGTTCTTGTCCCACCGGCGGACCCCGGCCGCCGTGATCTCGACGTGGGCCACCCGCCGGTCCACATCGTCGGTGGTCCGGCGGACAAAGCCGAGCTGCTCCAGTTTGCCCACCACCCGCGACAGCATCGTCGGATTGATGCCCTCGTACTCCGCGAGTTCGGCGAGCCCGATCCGTTTCTCCCGTGCGATCGTGGCCAGGACGGTCAGCTGCGCCCGGGTGATCTCCTCTACGTTGGTGCGTCGGTCCAGCTCACGGACAGTCCGGCCCATGGCGATCCGAAGCCGGTTCACATCGTCATCCGTGAACGGTGCGGGCATGTGCCCACCTCCTTCGGCTACATGATCGACGCCCCTGTCAGGCGCGGTCGGCGACGCTGAGGGCGGGCTGCTGAGCGGTCGCCGCCCACAGCGCGGCGTAACGGCCACCGCGGGCGACAAGCTCATCATGGGACCCGTCCTCGACAATCGTCCCGTTGTCTACCACGAGGATCCGGTGCGACGCGCGGGCGGTCTGCAGGCGGTGTGCGATGAGCAGGGTGGTGCGGCCGCTGGCCACCAGACCCATGGCACGCTGGACCCGCGCCTCCGTCGCCAGGTCGAGGTTGGCGGTCGCCTCGTCCAACAGCAGGATCGCCGGATCGACCAGCAGCGCCCTCGCCAGGCTCAGCAGTTGGCGCTGGCCGGCGGACAGCGACCGGCCCTGCTCGCTGACGGGGGTGTGGTAGCCCTGCGGGAGCCCGGTGATGAACTCGTGCGCGCCGACCGCGCGCGCGGCCCGCTCGACCTCCAGGTCCGTGGCGGACGGGCGGCCGTAGGCGATGTTGGTCCGGATGGTTCCGGAGAACAGGAACGGCTCCTGCGGGACGAACCCGAGCTGGTGCCGGTACGCCGCCAGGTCCAGCGCGCGCAGCGGGACGCCGTCGATCAGGATCGTGCCGGAGGTGGCGTCGTGGAACCGGGCCACCAGCTTGACCAGCGTCGACTTGCCCGCGCCGGTCGTGCCCACGAGAGCGACGACCTGCCCGGGCGGAATGGACAGGCTGACCCGGTCCATCGCGACCAGGCCGGTGCTCTCGTAGGCGAAACTGACGTCGCGCAGCTCGATCGCGCCGCGCAGTCGGCCCGGGGTGACCGGGTCCGCGGCCTGCGGCGTGCTGCTCGTGGTCTGCAGCAGCTCACGAAGCTGACCGACGGCCACCTTCGCCTGCAGCCACTGGTCGAAGACCGTTGACAGCTGCTGGACCGGTGCGAAGAACTGGTCGAGGTAGAGCAGGAACGCGATCAGCAGGCCGGCGCTGAGCGACCCGTCCGCGATCTGCTGGGCGCCGGCGGCCAGCGCGATGGCCTTGGCCACGGTGCTGAGCAACTGCAGGAACGGCAGGTACCGGGCCATGAGTTCCAACGAGCGCGCCCGCGCCTGGAAGTACGACTCGGCCAGTGCCGCGAAGCGCGCCTCGTTCGCCGGCTGCTGGCTGTAGGCCTGGCTGACCGTGACCCCGGAAAGGCTCTCCTGCACGTACGCGTAGAGAAGCGCGATCCGGTGGCGGGCGACGATGTAGGACCGGCCCGACGCGCGCTGGAACAGCCACGTCGTCGCCACCAGCGGCACGAGCACGACCGAGACGGCCAGCGTGAGGGCGGGGTTGAACACCGCCAGCACGATCGCGATGCCGACCATGCTGAGGATGCTCACGACGGCCGTGAGGAGTCCTTGCTGCAGCAGCTGCGCGAACGCCTCCACGTCCGAGGTCATCCGAGTCATGATCTTGCCGGCCTGATGCTGCTCGTAGTAGTTCAGCGACAGGCGCTGCAGGTGCGCGAAGGTGCGCACGCGCAGGGCGAACAGCATGCGTTCCGCGGTGCGCTGGGTGTGGAAGGTCATCAGGCGCTGGTTGGCCCAGATGCCGACCTGCAGGACGAGCAGTACGACACACACCAGGGTGAGTACGCGCTGCGAGTCACGCAGCACACCGTGGTCGACGCCGAAGCGGATCAGCGTCGGGGCGGCCAGCCCGGTGATCGCGTCGAGCATGACCAGCCCCGCGGCGAGCAGCAGCGGGCGGGCGAACGGGCGGAAGACCTCCCGCATGCTGAAGTCGTGGTGCGGCGCCATCGCCGCGTCGAGGTCGACGGCCGGGTCGCCGGCCAGTGGTGGCAGCCGCTCGACGTCCGCCAGCAGCTTCGGTGACACCGTGGCCACGCTGGCCAGCCGGGACGAGTCCCCGCCATGACCCATGCCGCCGCCCGTGCTGGCCACCGAGCGCGCGACCGCGTCGCCGGACATGCTGCTGACCTTGGGTGCGCCGTCGCGGGAGACGTCGGTCGGCCACGCCTTGGCGTCGATCCGCTCGACGGGGTCGGCCGGCGGCGCGGTGTCCTCGGCGTCGGGCCCGGTCAGCAGCTCCCGGAACAGTTCCGAACGCTCCAGCAGCTCCTCGGTCGTGCCCTGGTCGACGACGCGTCCGCGGTCCAGCACGATGACCCGGTCGGCGAGTTGCAGCGTCGAGTGCCGCTTGGCGATCAGCACCGTCGTCCGCTGGGCAAGGACCTCCTCGAACGACCGGTGGATCGCGTGCTCGGTGCGGGCGTCGATCGCGGAGGTCGCGTCGTCGAGGATCAGCACCCGCGGGTTGGTGAGGGCGGCCCTGGCCAGGGCGAGGCGCTGGCGCTGCCCTCCGGACAGGGTGTAGCCGCGCTCGCCGACAACGGTCCCGTACCCGTCGGGTAGGCCGGCGATGAAGCCGTGCGCATGGGCCGCCACGGCGGCGCGCTCGACCTCGTTGTCGGAGGCGTCCGGCCGACCGAAGGCGACGTTGTCGCGGATCGTGGTGGAGAACAGGAAGCCCTCCTCGAACACGATGCCCACGGCGGAGCGCAGCGAGGTGAGCGTGTAGTCGCGGATGTCGCGCCCGTCGACGCGAACAATGCCCGCGGTCGGGTCGTGGAACCGGGCCAGCAGCAGCGCCAGCGTCGACTTGCCGGATCCGGACGCGCCGACGATCGCGACCCGCTCCCCCTTCCCGATGCGCAGGTTGATGTCCTTGAGTACGGCATCGCCACCGGGATAGGCGAAGTCGACGCCGTCAAGTTCGATCGTTCCGTCGGGGTCGGTGAGCGCGGTCGCCGCCGGACTCTCCTTGACGAACGACTCGGCCGAGAGCAGCTCCACGATCCGCGCGGCACCGGCCCGCGCCTGCTGGCTCGTCGTCAGGATGCTGGACAGGAACCGCACCGGCGTCACCAGCTGCAGCACATAGGTGGAGAACGCCAGGAAGACCCCCAGCGTCACCGTGTCATGCATCACCAGCCAGCCGCCGAACCCCAGGATGGCCAGCTGGGTCAGTCCCGGGAACGCGTCCAGCGCCGCGCCGAAGCCGGCCGTGATCCGGCCGGCGCGGAGCCTGGACTGGAACAGCGTCCGGGCAGCCGCGTGGAGGGACTCCTGCTCCTGCCGCTCCTGCCCGAACGCCTTGACGATCCGCACGCCGGTGACGGCCTCCTCGACCACCCCCGCCACGGCGCCCTTGTAGATCTGGTCCGTCCAGCTCGCGGGGAACGAGCGCGTGCGAAACCGCGTGGCGACGATCAGGAACAGCGGCACCGACACCGCCATCACCAACGCCAGCAGCGGTGACAGCCACAACATGACGCCGAGCGCGACGACCAGCAGCGTGACGTTCGCGTAGGCGATGGGGATCTGGTGCAGGAACATCTGGATCAGCGTGAGGTCCGACGTCGCCCGCGACATCACGTCGCCAACGCGAAACCGGTCCCGCCCCGACTCGTCGAGGTACTGCAGGTGATGGTGTACCTGGATCTGAAGATCCCGTTGTACGCGCGCCGCAGCCCTGCTGCCGATCGACCGACGTATGTACTGCACCACGAAGCAGACCACACCCGCGAGCACGAGAAGCGTGCCCCACAACGCCAGCGACCGCCGCTGTTCGAGGATGGTGTCGTCGATGATGACCTGCTGGATCAACGGCAACGTCGCCAACAGGGCCTGTCCGAGGATCGCCAGGGCGATGCCTACGCGGATCAGGCGCACGTTCCGCCGCCCCAACCTCGGGCGCAGCATCCGCAATGCGCCCCGACCAGTGCCGTTCACGCCCGACCACCACATTCCGCCGCGATTAGATGCCTGTCGGCAAGCATATACCTGGAGGGCCGGCGGCGCCTCCGGCGGACAGGCCGGAACCGTTGTCACAACGCGGTCTTGTGCTCCGATGCCGGTTACGGCGAGCTCAGCGGCTTGGCCTTCTGCGGGTAGAACGTCTCGTGGCGGGCCAGCATGGCGACGAGCTCGCCGATCTTCCGCTCGCGGGTCTGCGCCCGTTTGACGGCATTGACCCGGTAGATGAGTGCGAACCGGTTGGCCTTGGTGAGTACGTCGAACATGGCCTGCGCGGCCGGGACGGCGGCGATGGCGGCGAGGAGGTCGGCCGGCGCCTCGGCTTCCGACGGCGGGGCGTAGGCCGCCGCCCACCGCCCGTCCGCTTTCGCGGCGTCCACCGCGGCGCGGCCCGAGGGCAGCATCAGCCCCTGCGCCTCCAGCCGGGCGACGTTGGCGACGTTGCGTTGTGACCAGGCGCTGCGGGGTCTACGAGGGGTGAACCGGATCCACGAGGACTCCTGATCCCGCTTCCGGGCCTGCCCGTCGATCCAGCCGAAGCACAGGGCCTCGTCGACCGCCTGCTGCCAGGTCAGTGTGGTGACCGTGCCGCCCTTCTTGGTCAGGGCCAGCCAGACGCCGGGCGACGTGGCGTGGTTGGCCGACAACCACGCGCGCAGCGCCCCGGCGTCCGCGACGATCAACTCATCCAGCTCGGCGCTCGCCATGACGGCAGGCTAACCGATGCCACGTGGCCGCAGCCCCTGTCTGTTGGCAAGTCGGACCGCTGGCCTGACGCGAGTTCACCGAGCAGGTGCCGCATCCGACCAACGACCTGGCGGTCGGTCTGACCCCGACGCGGGGGAACCAGTTTCTCGTGCCGGCCGTTGCACTTCTCGCGGCTCCAATGGAGGTACGCGGTCAGGTTGGCGGTGCGTGACTCGCGGCGGTTGCGCCAGTACGCCCCGGCCGCTGTCAGGACCGACACGGCCAGCGCCGGGCCCGCGATGTCGGCGTGACTCAGGCTGCCGGCGTGGCGGCAGAGGCGGTTGCGACCGGGGCGTCGAACTCGTACGCGACGACCGGGACCTGGCCCAGCACCCACGCGTCATGGCCGGGCTCGATGACGTAGGCGGCGCCCGAGGTGATGTCGTACTCGGCGCCGTCGGCGGTAGCCACGTGCAGCGTGCCGGATGCGAGGACGCCGAGGTGGCGAACCTGACACGTCTCCGTGTTGACGATGGGCCGGATGGACTGTGACCACCGCCAGCCGGGTTCAAAGGTAAGGCGTGCCACCTTCACCCCGTCGATGGAGACGATGGCGACCGACGCGAGCGGCGGGGTTCGTAGCTCGTCAGGGGTCTCGAAGGTCCTGACCTTGGCTGCTTCCACAGTCACTCCTCGCTCGGCGTTCCGTCCACTTGCTACAGACGCTACGGCCATCTCCCGTGCCGGCCATCGGTCGATCGGAGCCAGCTCCGTGGCGTCAACGTCGTGGGCGACTGCTGATCGGTCGGTGGCGAGCCATACCGCTACATGAGGTGACGGACTACAAACCTGGAGCAGCAGCTCTATCTATGCCGCGGGTTCGCTGGTCAACTGTTTCGGCTCGACGGGCTACACCGGATATGAAGGCACGGTAGCCTGGGCCGGAAGAATACGGATGGATCGGGTGGCAGTCGTGTCCGGCGGGCGCAGAAGAAAAGGCGCGTACTACCTTGCCCAGGACGGGCAGCGTGCCGTGATCGCACCGGAACAGCGGTTCGGCCTGCCCCGCAAGGGGCATGGAACCGTTTACGTTTGCGAGAGCCGCGATGTCAACCGCCAGATTGTCTGGACTGCTGAGTGGATCGACGAGTATGAGCAGCCGGACGCCGATGGCTGTACGGTCGGCATAGCAAAATTCGAAGGTGACTTCGAGGCCGCGGCCCGTTGGGCGCGGACGCAGCCGGCGGCTTCATGGCTCATGGCATCACGGTCTACGCCCGCTTGGTCGCCGCTGCCAGGCATCGCCGATCTTCCCTAGTTCTGCGTGTACGCCGCCAGTTGAGACGGCACGCCACCCAGTCCGGGTAGCGTGCCGTCTCAACATTTCATATGACTCTGAGATCAATCGGTTAGCGGCCGTAAAGGCCATAGGGCGCGGGTACCGCGACCGGCTTGCGCCACGACTCCGCCGGGCGCCGGCGCAGCAGCCAGGCCACCGCGCCCGTGGCCGCCGCGGCGAGCAGCGTCACCTGCACGAGGACGTGCACGACGGCGAAGAAGCCGAGGAAGACCAGCCCGCGCTCCTGGCGGACCAGCTTCACCAGCCCCGGGTCGGCCGCGAACGACGCGACCAGGGCCGCCGCCGGGACGGCCGCGAGCCACGGGGACACCGCGACGGCCGGCAGAGTAGCGACGGCCAGGGCGGTGGCCGCGAGCGAGGCCGGGCGGTGGGCGGTCAGGTTCGGCGCCCGGCTCCCGGCCTTTGCCGCCCCTGTGCCGGCCCGCTTGCGCTCCGCGACCGCCATCGGCACGAGCTGACGCGAGCGGCGGAACTGCTCGCTCAGCACGGCGCGCAGCGTGGCCGCGTCGTCGTGCCGGCCCATCATCCGGTCGGTGAGGATGATCCGGCAGCGGCGGGCGAGCCGGCCGCTGATCTCGATGTCCTCGCCGTCGCGCAGCGTCTCGTCGAACCCCCCGGCGGCCAGCAGCACGTCGCGGCGGACCACCGCGAGTGCGAACAGGGCCGTGCGGACCTCGCCGACGGCGCGCACGCGCCAGTGGTGGTTGTGCAGGGTCTTGTACCGCTCCACCGGGCCGTCGTCGACGAGCGGCTCGGTGTCGTAGATGCCGTGCACCAGGCCGACCGACGGGTCCTCGGCCAGGACGGCCACGCCCTGTTCGAGGGCGTCGGGCGCGAGCGCGATGTCGGCGTCCACGTAGCACAGCAGTTCCCCGGTGGCCGCCGCCGCGCCCGCGTTGCGGGCGGCCGACGGGCCGGCGTTGACGGGCTGGCGCAGCACCGTGGCGGAGTAGCCGGCGGCCAGCTCGGCGGTGGCGTCGGTGCTGCGGTCGTCCACGACGATCACCTCGGTCACCGGGTACGTCTGGGCCCGGATCGCGGTCAGGCAGGCGTCGAGGGTGGCGACCGCGTTGTACGCGGGCACGATGACCGTCACGGTCGGTCGGTGTTGGGTCACGATTCCTCCAATGCGAGGTGGTGGCGCACGCGGACGGGGTTGTCCGCGCGGGTCCTGGGAGTGGTCCGCCGCGTCGCGGCGATCAGGAGCACCGCTCCGCCGAGCAGCACCTCGCTGGCGACGCAGACGAGGCGGCTCGCCACGGCCGCGAGCGTCGCGGCGGGCAGCGGGAGCACGGTGGCGAGGACGAGGCCGAGCAGCACGTCGCGCGCGCCCCAGCCGTCCGGCAGGAAGATCACGAGCATGCCCGCGGTGGCGGCGAACGCGAACCCGCCCACGCACACGGGCAGCGCGCGCAGGGGGTCGGCGCCGAGCAGCACCGCGATGAGCCACAGATGCAGGCCGCCGAGCACCCAGCTGGCGAGCGAGATGGTCAGGGCGCGGCGGGTGGTGCGCGGGTCGGGGGCGCGGTCCGGCAGCGGCCGGCGGACGCGCCGCGCCGCCCAGGCGCAGGCGCGGTAGCCGAGGTCGGGGCGGACGTACCCGACGACCACGAGGGACACGAGGGCGAGCAGCCACACGGCCTGCGGGCCGAGGACGGCGGGCGCGACGACGAGGCCGACGGTGCCGCCGGTGATCAGGCCGACGACGAGGCTGAGCAGGAACACCGTCATGACCTGGCCGGTGCCGAGCCCGGCCCGGCGGCCGATGTCCACCTGGGCCAGCACCGACCAGACGCGTCCGGGCAGGTACTTGCTCAGGAAGCTGATGAAGAAGATCTTCGCCTCGGGCACGAACCCGGGCCGGCCGGCGACGCTGCCGAGCAGGCACCGCCAGGACACCCAGACGAGCAGTACCCCCCCGGCGTTCGTCGCGATCGCCGCGATGAGTACGGGCACGCTCGCGGGGCGCAGCAGGAGGTCCAACGCCTGCGGCGGCACCGAGCGGACGGTCAGCACGATGCCGGCCACGATGGCGGCGGCGAACGCGACCGTGAGGACGCGGCGCCACCACGACGGGCGGCTCTGCTCCGTTGGGCGGATGGTCTCGGTCATCTGCGCTCACCCCGTGACGGCGTAGGAGTTCGTATCGACATCGACCGTACGAACGAGGCCGCGACCAGCACAGGTAGCGACAAGGAGGCGGCGCGAATCGTGTACCGAGGTCGTAGGACCGACTACGACGTGGGTCGTAGGACCCGTCCGCCCACCCGCGCCCGGGGGCCGCCACGTCGTACGACCAAGGTGTGGCAACGACTGCCATCTATGGGCGAGGTACCCGGGGTGGTCCGCGTCGAATGATGTCGCTCAACACACGACGACCCGGCACCACGGACGATGGGAGCCCACCCCCATGAGCATCACGTACCAGCCGACGAGCAGCCCGACCTTCACCCTGCCCGACCTCAACCGGTGGTGGGGCTGCCTGTCCCTGAGCTGGCGCGAGGCCCGGCCGGTCGTCCAGCTGATGTTCCAGCTGCGCTTCCTCACCGCCGCGGCACTGGCCGCGGGCGGCCTGGCCGTCGCCACCGACGCCGACGTGACCGCCGGCGCGCTCGCCCGGGTCCCGCTCGCGGCGCTCGCCTGGCTGTGCGTCACCTGGAACATCTACCTGCTCAACGGCATCAACGACCTGCCGGAGGACCGCCGCAACGGCTCGGCCCGCCCGCTCGCCGCGGGGCGGCTCCCGCTGACCGCGGCGCGCCGCATCGCGGGCGGGCTCGCGGTGGCCGGGGTCGCGCTGGCCGCCGCCCACTCCTGGCCGATGGTGGTCGTGGTGGCCGCCATGCTCGGCGTCGGCTGGCTCTACTCCTCCGGCCCGCGCCCGCAGAAGGCGAACATGGCGGGCTTCGTCGCCGTCGTCACCGCGGGCGGCGTGCTCACCTACCTGGCCGGCGCCCTGTCGGTGGGCCTGCCCGCCGCGCCGGCCGGGATCTGGCTGCCGCTCGTGGTACTGGGCCTCGCGATGTCGTTCTGGATGAGCCTTGCCGGTACGACCAAGGACCTGTCCGATGTGGCCGGTGACCGGGCGGCCGGGCGGCGCACCCTGCCGATCCTGCTCGGCGACCACGCCGCACGGCAGCTCATGGGCGTGCTCGCGATCGGTGTCGGCGTGACGCTGCTGGCCGCGTCCCTGGCGTTCGCGCCGGTCCTGCTGCCGGCGGGCGTCGCGTTGACCGCGGGCGGCGGCGTCGTGGCGGCGCTGCTGATCGCGCCGGTCGCCGGCACGACACGGGCCGCGCTGCGCCGCCCGTACCGGGCGTTCATGGTGTCGCAGTACGCGGTGCACGGGCTCGTACTCGCCCAGTGCGTCGCGTAACGGCCGACGGACACAGTGACGACCGTTGCTAGAGTTGGCCCCTCAGACGTGACATGGTCCGCCGGGGAGGCAACCCATGCAGATCCGCCCACGTGCGGGCCGTCGACTGGCGGTCCGCACGTGACGTTGTCGCGGCGCATCCGGGTCGCCCTCGCCGACGACCACACCCTCTTCCGGCAGGGCGTGCGGGAGATGCTCTCCACCGACAGCGGCCTCGAGGTCGTCGGCGAGGCGTCCAACGGCCCCGCGGCGGTGGCGATGGCCACCGAGCACCAGCCGGACGTGCTGCTCCTCGACGTGGAGATGCCCGGCCCGGGCGCGGGCCCCGTCATCCGCGAGGTGCGCCGGGTCTGCCCGCAGACCCAGGTGATCGTGCTGACCATGCACGACGACGCCGACGTGGTGCACGAGCTGCTCGGCAGCGGCGCCGCGGCGTACCTGGTGAAAACGATCCTGCGCGACGAGCTCGTGGCCGCGGTCCGCTCGGTGGCCCGCGAGCCCGAGACGGTGCTGCTGTCGATCTCGCGCCAGACGGTCTCCCGGCTGGACGCCCAGCGCACCCGCCCCGAGGCCGACAACCCGCTCACGGAGCGGGAGCTGCAGGTCCTCAAGCTCACCGCGCTCGCGTTCAGCAACGCGCAGATCGCCAGCCGCCTGCACATCACCCAGGCGACCGTGAAGCGGCACCTGACCAATGTGTACGCGAAACTCCAGGCGGTCTCCCGCGTGGACGCGATCCGTAAAGCGACGGCCCGCCGCCTGATAGACCCCGACGAGGACGCCCCCGCCGGCTGACCGCGACGGAGTCCGCCGAAGGTCACCGTGATCGGGGGCCGAAAGACCCGTCTGCCGCATCGTTAGCTAAGGCTAGCCTCACTTTCAACGAACGGGGCGGGCTGGCCCCAGCGGCGTGGTGAGGTGCGATGACAACGGGTCCGCAGAACAGTTCCGACCGCGCGTTGGCCGACCTGGCGCCCGGTGAGCAGGGCCGGGTGGTCCGGGTCGTGGCCGCGGTCGCATCGATCGCCGGCCGGATGGTGGACCTGGGATTCTCCCCCGGCACACCGGTGGCGGTGGTGCGCCGGGCGCCGCTCGGCGACCCCGTCGTCTACCGGGTGAAGGACTACGAGGTGTGCCTGCGGCGGGCGCAGGCGGCCTGCGTGCAGGTGACGGGAGCGGACCGGTGACCGCGGCCTGCCACACCGGTGGCGCGGCTACCGTCACGCCGGCCCGGGCGCCCCGGCTGGCCCTGGTCGGCAGTCCCAACGCGGGCAAGACCAGCATCTTCAACGCGCTGACCGGCCTGCACGCGAAGACCGGCAACTATCCCGGCGTGACGGTCTCCCGGTTCGTGGGGACCTGCCGGGTCGGCGCCGACCGGTACGTCATCGAGGACCTCCCGGGCACCTACAGCCTGGACCCGATCAGCGCGGACGAACGGATCCTGGTCGACGTCCTCGATGGCCGGCTGGACGGGGTGGCGCGCCCCGACGCGCTGCTGGTGGCGGTCGACGCCACCACCCTGCGCCGCTCGCTGGGCCTGGTCGCGCAACTGCTGGCCCGGGGACTGCCGACCTGCGTGGTGGTCACGTTCATGGACGAACTGAGCCGACGGCAGGGTCGCCTGGACGTGGCCGCGCTGGGGCAGGCGCTCGGCGTGCCGGTGGTCGCGGTGATCGGCAACCGGGGTCAGGGCATCGCCGAACTGCGGGAGACGTTGACGGGCTGGGACCACTGGCCCGTACCCACGATCGCGCCGCCCACCGAGGCGGCCGAACGCGACGCGTGGGCCGAGTCGGTCCTGGGTTTCGCCGGATACCACCCACCGCAGCCGCACCGCGTCACGCAGCGGGTGGACGCGGTACTGCTGCATCCGCTGTGGGGCAGCCTGGTGTTCCTGGCGGTCATGGTGCTGTTCTTCCAGACGGTGTTCACCGTCGCGGCACCGGCGCAGGACCAGATCGAGAACCTGCTGGGACGGCTGTCCGGGCTGGTCGTCGCGCACGTGCCGGAGCCGTGGCTGGCGCGCCTGCTGGGCGAGGCCGTCATCGGCGGGATCGGCGGGGTCCTGGTCTTCCTGCCCCAGATCGTGCTGCTGTTCCTGCTCATCGCGCTGCTGGAGGGCGTGGGCTACCTCGCCCGCGCGGCGTTCGTCATGGACCGGGTCATGGCGGGCGTCGGCTTGGAGGGACGTGCCTTCGTGGCCCTGCTGTCCTCGTTCGCCTGCGCCGTGCCCGGCATCATGGCCACCCGCACGCTGCCGTCGGCCAAGGACCGGGTGGCCACGATGATGGCCGCTCCCCTGATGACCTGCTCGGCACGGCTGCCGGTGTACGTGCTGATGATCGGCCTGCTGGTCGACCCGTCCGCCAGGGTCGGCCCGTTCGGCGCCCAGGGTCTGGTGATGTTCGGCCTCTACCTGCTCGGCGCCGTGTCGGCGATGCTGGCCGCCTGGGCGTTCAAACGGCTCGGCGACCGGCGCGGGCTGGCGCTGCCGTTCTACATGGAGATGCCGCCGTACCGGCTGCCCCGGCCCCGGTCGGTGCTGCTGATGGTGTGGGACTCCGCGCGGTCGTTCCTGCGTAAGTGTTCAACCATCATCGTGGCGACGTCCTTCGCCCTGTGGTTGCTGCTGAACCTGCCGGTGCACTCGGCCCACCATCTGGGCGCGGCCGGGGTGGACGCCGGCGATCCGGCGGCCGTGGCCGCCTACACGGTTGACCACAGTGTCGCCGCCGGCCTGGGCCGGCTGGTCTCCCCCGTGTTCGACCCGCTCGGCTTCGACTGGCGGATCAACATCGGCGTGCTGTCGGCGCAGTCGGCCCGGGAGACGTTCGTCGCCACGCTCGGTCAGGTCGCCGCCGCCAACGACCCCGAGCACCCGGACGACGCCCTGCGGGCGATGACCGACGCGGACGGCCGGCGGCTGTTCACCCCGCCCACCCTGGCGGCACTGCTGGTGTACTTCGTGTACGCGCTGCAGTGCATGTCGACGGTCGCGGTGCTGCGCCGGGAGACGGGTACGTGGAAGTGGCCCCTGATCGCCTTCGGCTACCTGAACGGGCTCGCGTGGCTCATGGCCTACCTGGCCCGGATGGCCGTCATCGCGCTGGGCGGGTGACGCGATGGTCCCCATCCATCCGCAGCCCTGCCCCGACCAACCGGACCGGGTGCGTTGGGTCATCCCCGCCGGGTGGCTGCCGTGCGTCGGCCCGCTCGCGGCCTGCCCGTCGCCGCTGGACGCCCTCGTCGCCGACGGCACGCTGGTCGAGGTCGCGGCGGAGCCGGCAGCCGTCCTGACCCGGCTCGGGCCGGGCCGGTCGTGGGCGGTCGACGGGCCGCGCGTCAGAACCGCCCTGCACGCCGCCCTCGACGACCCAGCCGGCTGGCACCCGGCGGCAGCCGCCACCTCCGACGCGGCACTCGCCGCGGCGGCGGGCGCGCTGCTCGCCGGCGCGGCCGGTAGGTTCGCCCGATCCCACGGTGGCGTCATCGACCTGGTCGACGTCCGCGACGGCGTCGTGACCGTACGACTCGGCGGCGCCTGCCACGGCTGCCCCGCTGCCCGCGCCACCCTGCGTGAGCGACTGGACCGCCAGTTGCGACGGATGATCCCGTCGCTGCATGAGGTGCGGGAAGCTCGTGGGTAACCGGGACCGGCGGGCCGGCGTCAGGCCGCGGCGCGCAGGCGGGCGGCGGTGGCGCGGAGGACGTCGTCCAGCGGGGTGGGGTGCAGGGCGAAGACGTCCGTCGTCTCGGTCGCGTCCATGATGTACGGGGACGTGAACTGGTAGCGGGTCGTTTCCAGCTCGCGGATGAACGGGGCGAAGAGGCCGATCGCGCGCACCGCCAGGTGCGGGATCTCGGTCAGTCGCGCCTTCGGGGCGCCGTTGACGGCGACGAAGCGGTCGGCGAGCTGGCGGACGGTCAGGGCCGGGTTGCTCGGCACCAGCCACGCCCGGCCGAACGCCCGCTCATCGGTGGCGACGGCGACCAGGGTGCGGGCCGCGTCGGTGGTCGAGGTGAAGGTGTGCGGCACGTCCAGCGGCGCCGGCACGTAGCCGCGCCGACCGGCGAGCAACGGGTTGCCGAGGGCCTCGCTGAAGACGGACCGGGCCTCCAGGAAGTCGCTGGCCCGCACCTCGACCGCCCGGATCTGCCCCGCCTCGTGACGGGCCAGCGCGTCACGCCACATGTCGGCACGCAGCCGCAGCTTCGGGTGCGTCGCGGCCAACGGGGTGTGTGCGGTCATCACCTCGTCGACGGGGCCGTGCCCGTACAGGTTGCCCATGGTGACCAGGGCGGCGCCGCTGCGGGTGGCGGCCGCGAGCAGGGACGACGCGAGCGGCGGCCAATCGGTGAGCCAGCGGTGGTAGAGCGGGTTCGCGCAGTTGTAGAGCGCGACGGCGCCCTCGGCGAGCGCGGCGAGCCGGTCCGCGTCGGTCGCGTCGGCGGCGACAAGCTCGATCGCCGGGTGCGACGGACCGGAGCCGCTGCGGGTGACCATGCGGACACGGTCGCCACGCTCGGCGAGCAACTGGGCGGCGGTGCTGCCGACGGCGCCGGCACCGACGATGACGTGCAGGTTCATGGTTTCCTCCCAATTCGAGAGCACTGCTCTCTATCTGGAGCAATGGTTACACGCCAGGGTCGGTCGACGCAAGAGCAGTGCTCTCGGTTGTGTGCGATACTCCCGTCATGCCTGCTGGATCCATCCGCGCCCGGGTACGCGCCGAGATGCTTGCCGAGATCAAGGCGGTCGCCCGCCGGCATCTCGCCACCGACGGCGCCAACCTGTCACTGCGCGCGGTGGCCCGCGACATGGGCATGGTGTCCTCGGCGCTCTACCGCTACTACGCCAGCCGGGACGAGCTGCTCACCGCGTTGATCATCGATGCGTACGACGCGCTGGGCGAGGCGGTCGAGCGGGCCGACGCGTCGGTGACCGACCGGGCCGACGCGCGCGGGCGGTGGCTAGCCTGCTGCCATGCCGTGCGCGACTGGGCGCTCGCCGAGCCGGCCGAGTACGCCTTGATCTTCGGCAGTCCGGTGCCCGGCTACGCCGCGCCGGTCGACACCGTCCGGGCCGCGCAGCGCACGCCGTTGGTCCTCATCGGGATCGCGCTGGATAGCGGGAGCACTGCCCGCGTCCCGTTCGCGGGCGACGTGCCGGCCGCCCTGGCGGCCGACTTCGCCTCCCTGCGGGCCAGGCTCGGCGTCGAGATTCCCGATCATGTGCTGCTCGGTGGGTCGTACGCCTGGATCCATCTTTTCGGTGCGGTGAGTTTCGAGCTGTTCGGGCAGCTCAACAACGTGGTCAACGCGAGGCGGGAGTACTTCGCCCACCAGATGACCGCGGTGGGTGAGCAGTTGCTCGGGCTCTGACGGACGCGCGCGATCGGCCCGGGATCGACATAATGGGCGGCTCGTGTCCAGATCGGGGAAGGGTCACCGATGGAAACAGCCGAGAGCCCGGACAGCGCCGAGAATCCGGAGGCCGCCGACACGCCAGCGGCCGCTGCCACGCCGGAGCCGGCCGCCACGGACGGGAAGCCGCCGCGTCGACGGCGGCGCAAACTGCTCCTCACCTTCGGAGTGCTGGTCGCCATCCTGGGCCTGGCCGCCGCGGCCGGCGCGGTCTACGTCTCGTCGGTGCCGACGCCCAATGCGATCACCCTGCGGGAGTCCACCGTCGTCTACTACTCCGACGGGAAGACGGTGATGGCCCGGCTCGGTCAGCAGAACCGCACCATCATCGACACGACCAAGCTACCGCCGTACGTCGCGTGGGCCGTGATGTCCGCCGAGGACCGCACGTTCGAGACGAACCCGGGCGTGGACTTCAAGGGCCTTGTGCGGGGCGTCGTCGGCAGCAATGACGGCCCGGGTGCGTCCACCATCACCATGCAGTACGCCCGCATCGCCGCCGACATCACCGGCGCGACCGGCCCCGACGTGGCCGTCATGGCGTGGAAGTTCGACGACGAGTACAGCAAGCAGCAGATCATGGACATGTACCTGAACACCGTCTACTTCGGCCGCGGCGCGTACGGCATCGAGGCGGCCGCGTACGCGTACTTCGCCAAGTCGGCGAAGTCGCTGACGCTGCCGGAGGCGATGGTCCTCGCGGGGGTCATCAAGTCCCCCGGCGACGGGGCGTTCGACCCGTCGGTCAACCTCGACACCGCCAAGGACCGGTGGAACTTCATCCGCGCCGGCCTCAGCGAGGCCCCCCTCAAGAAGCTCCCGGCGGACGAGACGGCGAAGCTCACGTACCCCACGGTGTTCGTGAAGTGGTCGCCCGAGACACCAGCGACGGGCAGCGGGCTCGACGAGCCGACCGGACTGATCGTCCAACAGGTGCTGGCCGAGCTGCGGCAGCTGCCCGAGTTCAAGGGCAAGGAGCCCGGATTCATCGAGAACGGCGGCTTCAAGATCGTCACGACGATCGACGCGGCCGCCGAGGACATCGCGCTCAGCCTCGCCGACGAGACCCGGCGGGGCTCGCTGTTGTACGGGCAGCCCAAGACCCTGCAGGCCGCCGTCGTGGCCATCGAGCCCGGCACGGGTCGGGTGCTCGCCTACTACGGCGGCCACAACGGCATGGGCGCCGACTTCGCCAGCTGGTACTACGACGCCCAGGGCGAGCCGACGGGCTACGGCGCGCACCCGCCGGGCTCCACCGCCCACGTCTACGGCCTGGCGACCGCGCTGAGAAACGGCATCTCCCTGAAGTCGTACTGGTCCGCCGACAAGATCAAGACCTTCCCCGCGAGCGGACGCGACGCCACCCGGCCCGTCCGCAACCGCTCCTCGGCGGCCTGCCAGCCGACCTGCACGCTGCTGGAGGCGACGAAGGCCCAACTCACGGTCCCGTTCTTCGGCCTCACCGAACAGCTCGGCGCCAAGAACGTGATCGACATGGCCCGCAACGCCGGCATCCGGGACATGTGGAGCTACACGGGCGACGAGCGCAAGCGCGTCGACCTCCGCGACGCCGGCGCCGACCTGACGACGTTCGGCACCGAGGTGGGCATCGGGCAGTACCCGGTCACCGTGTTGGACCAGGCCAACGCCATGGCGACGTTCGCGCAGGGCGTGCGGGCCGAGGCGCACTTCGTGAAGCAGGTGACGAAGGTCGGCGCGGTCGTCCACGCGGAGAAGCTGCCGGACGCGGGGGCCAACCGCATCCTCAGCGACAACGCGCTCAACGACCTCGCCTACGCCCTCAAGCAGCCCCTGCCCGACGGGCAGGACGCCGCGCTCGCCCTGGGCACCTGGCAGTACGCCGCCAGCCCGGTCGACAACGCGCACGCGTGGGCGGTCGGCTACACCCGCAACCTCGCGGTGGCGGTGTGGACCGGCAACACGGGCAAGGAGCAGCCGCTGCGGCTCAAGAACGGCGCGCTGATCTACGGGGGCACCATCCCGGGGCCCATCTTCCGCGAGTTCGTCGTGCGGGCCACGGACGCCCTGCACCTGACGCACAAGCCGTTCGGGCAGCCGGTCTTCCTCGGCGACCAGGCGGCGGGCAACACCCCGGCGCCGAAGTAGCGCCACGGTCGGGGCGCGCCGCGCGCCCCGACCGTCAGCCGAGGACCTGGGAGAAGAAGACCTCGGTACGCGCCGGGTCCAGGTCGGCGGGCAGCCAGTCCGTCACGGTGATCGAACCGCGCGCGTCGCCCGGCGGGAAGTACTGGCGGTAGAGGTAGCTGTTGTGGCTGCCCCCGAGGATCTTCCCGGCCCGGTCGCGGTAGACGGCATTGGCGACCGCCGACACCGTCGCCGGATACGCGCTGTGGGCCGTGAACGCGACGATGGAGGCTTCGGGCACGCCGGTGCGGATCAGGCTGACGCCGTCCGCCGTGATCGTGGACCCGGACGCCCGCGGGTCGGCCGGATCGAGCCACACCGCGCCGACCGCGCGGACCTCCACCCGCGCGACCTTACGACCGGAGATGTTGAAGTAGTCCACGATGCCGACCCGCTGCCCGGGACGGAGCACCTCGGCGGTGAGCCGCTTGTCGGCGGTCTCCGCGGCGTACTCCACAATGGCCTTTCCCGCGCGGTCGAGGTAACGCACGACGATCGTGGGTGACAGCGCGACCTGGTCGCGGCTGGTGTTCTCGACGATGAACGCGGAGTGGACCGGCGTGTACGGCTCGGGTCTGCCGGGGCCGTAGCCGGGCGTGAGGGTCAGCGTGGCCGTGATCGACAGCTGGGTGAAGCCGTGCTCGACGATCCGCAGCCCGCCGCCGTCGGACGCCCGGTCGCTCGGCGCCGGCAGCGTGGTCGGCGCCGCGGTGCTCGGCGCGGCAAGGGTCGGCGCCCCGGTCGGTATGACGTGGCCGCCGTCGCGGACGGCCGACACGGCCAGGGCCACGGCCGCGATCAGCACGGCGACCACCCCGGCGACCGTCCACCCGTAGCGTGCGTTCACCGTCGGCTCCTCCCCCGCGGTCCTTGATAGTAGGGCGTAGCCTCATGTCGCCACGATCGGCGGCGGACGGGGGACGACGAATGGCACAGCCGGCGCAACGGCCCCGACGCCGACGGTGGTACGCGTTGGGTGCGGGCGTCTGCGCCGTCCTCGTCGCGGTCGTCGGGGTGCTGGTGGTCACGCGCGGCGACGAACCCGTCGACATGGTGCGCGACTACCTGTCCGCGCTCCGCGAGGGCCGCCTCGACGCCGCGTTGCGGGCGGCGAACGTCGACGGCCTGCCGACCGGCGAGCAGGCCGGGCTCCTCGACGCCGCGACGCTGCGCGGCGGCTGGCGCGTCGGCAGCCTCGAGGCGGAGAGCACGTCGCGGGAGAGCCCGGTGGTCGTGCGCGTGACGCTCCTGGACGACGCCGACCACCCGACGGTCGCACGGTCGGGTGAGGGCCGGTTCACGGTCGTGCGCGACGGCGGCGACTGGCGGATCGAGAACCCGTTCCACGAGGTCACGTTCGCGGACTCGGCGCTGGGCTACATCGAGATCAACGGGTTCACCCGGCCGCGCGGCAAGCACCCGTACCTGCTGTTCCCCGGGATCTACCAGCCCTACGCGGCGGCCAACGGGGCCGTCACCGTGGCCGCGCCGCCGCTGGTCGCCCTGCCCGGTCAGCACACGCGGCGGCCGTACGTCGTGGAGGTGCGGGTAACCGCAGCCGGCAACCGTTCCTACCAGGCGCTGTCGGACATCTTCTTCGACGGCTGCGCGGCCGCGCGCGGTTGCGGGTTCACGCCGCTCGGGGACTACTACCGGGTGCCCGGCGGGGTCGTGCGATCCGACAAGGCGACCGGCGTCCGCGCGACGATCGTCCGGCGCCCGGAGGTGAACCTGCCCGGGGTCATGTCCGGTGGCTCCGGCCTGTTCGGGCAGGTCACCGTGCCCGGCGAGGTGCGGCTGACCGGCCGGGGCGCCCCGGCCGGCGGGAACTGGACGGCCGCGTTCGCGCAGACCTGCCTGATCCGGCAGACGCCGCTGGTGGCGACGATCGCGGCCGACGGCACGATCACCACCAACTGGACCGGCGACAGCGCCCTGCGCGCCGTGGTCAGCTGCTACTGACGGCGGCCTCGACCGCCTCGACCAGCTCGGGCGCGTCGGGCGCGACGCGGGGCCGGAACCGTTGCACCGAGCCGTCGGGCGCGACGAGGAACTTCTCGAAGTTCCACTGCACGTCGCCCGCCTCGCCCGCCGCGTCCGGCGTGGCGGTGAGCCGGGCGTACAGCTCGTGCCGGCCCGGGCCGTTCACCTCGACCTTCTCCGTGAGCGGGAACGTCACCCCGTAGTTGACCTCGCAGAACTCGACGATCTCGTCGGCGGTGCCGGGCTCCTGGCCGGCGAACTGGTTGCACGGCACGCCCAGGACCACCAGGCCCCGGTCGGCGTAGTCGTCCGCCAGCTTCTGCAGGCCCGCGTACTGCGGGGTGAGCCCGCACCGGGACGCCACATTGACCACCAGCAGCGTCCGGCCCGCGTACTGGGCGAGGTCCGCCGAGCCGCCCCGCAGGGCCCCGATCGGCACGTCGTAGATCGTCATATCGGCAGCCTACGCCCCACCCGCTACGATCTTCGACCATGGCGACGATCGATGACCTGACACGGCTGATCCCGCCGCCGGCCGCCCCCGTGCACGCCGACGGCGACTGGGCCGCCGTGGAGGCGACGCTCGGGCTGTCGCTGCCCGCCGACTACCGCGCGCTCGTCGCCGCGTACGGCCTGGGTGGGTTCGACGACATCAACCTGCTCACGCCGTTCGCGGCGGCGGTGTCCGAGCATGCCGACCTGCTGTGGCACGCCGGCCGGCTGCACCAGCTCCTCGGCGAGTCGCGGGCGAAGAATCCCGACGCCGTCCCGTTTCCGCTGTTCCCGGAGCCGGGTGGCCTGCTCGAGTGGGCCGGCACCGGCACCGGCATCGCGTTGTGCTGGCTGACCGGGGGCGAGCCCGACAGCTGGCCCGTCGTCGTCTTCGACTACCTCTACCACAAGGAGCGCTACGAGGTCGGCGCGGTTGACCTGCTGCACGGCCACTTCAGCGGCAGCCGGGTCATCGACGGCCTGGACGAGCCGCCGCGGACGCCGTGGTTCGACGCGCACCGCGACCGCGAGCACGTGTACGTGCGCCTCTCCGACAGCGCCGTCCCCTACGCGGAGCGGCTGCGCATCCTGCGCGCGGCGCTCGCCCCGACCGCCGACCGGGGCAGCTTCGTCGACGAGGACGAGGGCGACGACTCGCGCCAGGACCACTTCAAGGCCATCGACCGCGACTGGCAGGTCACCTACGAGACCGCGTACGGCCACCAGATCCGCGTCGCGTTCCCGCCCGCGGACGCGGCGGCGGCCCGCAGCGTCATCTTCGCCGCCGCGCGCGACATGGGCTGCACGGTGACCCGGACCACCACGCACCGGGGCGAGCCGGTCTGGACGTGACGGACCCGCCCTGGTGCGGGGCGGGCCGCCGTCGGGTCAGAGCCCGAGAGTGCCCGTGCCCGCGCCCGCCGAGACGATCGACTTCACCGAGCTCGCGGTGTCCAGTTGCACTACACGAGACGGAAGCGCAGGCACACGACCGGACTGTCGTCGGTGACCGGGCGGCCCTCGATGTCGCGCCAGTAGCGGCGGTGACCGTCGCGCCATTCGTCGAGCGACTCGTCGCCCTCGCCCTCCGCGAGCGCGAACTCCCACGGCACGTCGACGAAGCGGTGCGTGGTCACCCCGGTCACCTCCACGGTGGCGACCCGCTCCCCCGCGCTGTCGAGCAGCGCGAGACGCTCGCCGACGAACTCCAGCGCCTCGCCCTCCTCGTCGTACTCCTGGGCGAGACCGGCGGTCGCCCGCTTCGCGCCCGCGAGAACGAGCGCGTTCAGCCGCTCGCGCATCTCGCCGGGACTGCCCAGCTCAAGTGCCCGAAGGCCGTCAACCCGAGGCCACACGATCCACCGTACCCGGGTGACCGCTACCGCGGTCCCGGGTCCCACGTAACTGTCCACCATTGGCGGCTCACACGACGTGGACGTAAGGGTCGACGTTCCGCCTGGAACTCGGTCCAGACGTCAGCTCGCTCCGCCGTTCGTAGGGCGTCGCGGGTTCGCCGCGAGCATCGCGCAGAACAGGGCGCCCTGTTCGATCGCGTCGTCTAGCGCGACATGGCTGTGCGGGAGATCCGCGAACCAGGCGCGCGGCATCCGGCGCTTCGTCGTCGCCCGGTAGTCGGTGCCGAGCAACGCCATCGCGTACGTCTTGATGTCGAGCGCCGAGTGGGAGAACGGGCTCGCCCCCGCGAACCGGATCAGGTACCAGTACACGAACAGGAAGTCGTACGCGGCGGGATAGCCGACGAACACGGGTTTGCCGGGCAGCTGGTCCAGCCACGAGCGGTAGGCGACCATCGCGGCAGCGGGATCCTGCTGGTCGGCGCGACACGCCGCCCACGCCGCCGGCTGGGTCGCCCACCACGCCATCGTCGCGTCGTCGCCGCGCGCGTCGGGCAGCGTGGCGAGGTTCGCGCTGAACGTCGCGACCAGCTCGCCGCCCGCGGTGTACGCCGCCGAGCCGAAGCTCAGCATCGAGTGCGGGCCGGGGATCGGGCCGTCGGCCTCGACGTCCGTGCTGACATAGATCTCGGGGCGCGCCATGGTCAGTCGATGGTAACGACGACCTTGCCCTTCGCGTGCCCCTCGCCCACGTAGCGCAGCGCGTCGGGCACCTCGGCCAGCGGGAACCGTCGGTCGATGACCGTGGCGACCTTCCCGTCCCGGATGAGCTCGACGAGCGGCCCGACGTGCCGGGCACCGAGCTGGACGGCGAGCACCCGGATCCGGCCGCGCAACGGGCCGAACACGAGCACCCGCAGCAGCGTCGACACCGGCCCGCCCACCATGAAGTAGCGCCCGCCCGGCGCCAGGGCGCGGGCGCACGCGGCCACCGACCGGTAGGCGACCAGGTCCAGGATCAGGTCGTAGCGATCGCCCGTGGCGGTGTAGTCCGTCTGGCGGTAGTCGAGGACGTGGTCGGCGCCCATGGAGCGCATGAACTCGAGCTTCCCGGCGTTGTCGACGCCGGTGACCTCGGCTCCGTACAGCTTGGCGAGCTGGATGGCGTAGCTGCCCGAGCCGCCGCCCGCGCCGTTGATCAGCACCCGCTCCCCGGCCCGCACCCGCCCGCGGGCCACGATGCCCTGCAGGGCGATCATGCCCGCCTGCGGGATCGCCGACGCCTCCTCGTGGGACATGCCCTCCGGCAGCGGCTCAAGAACCTTCTCGGGTACGCACACGTACTCGGCGAATCCGCCGAGGTAGCTGAGGATGTCGCCGTACACGTCGTCGCCGGCGGCGAACCGCGTGACCCCCGGGCCGACCGCGTCGACCGTGCCCGCGATGTCCGAGCCGAGCACCTGGCGCCGGGGCCGACGAAGCCCGTTGAGCCGTGCGTACCCGGGGCTTCCCCGCAGGGCCTCCCAGTCGGAGAGGTTGAGCGAGACGGCCCGCACCCGGACGCGGACCTCGCCGGCGCGCGGCGTCGGCACCGGCAGGTCGGTCAGCCGGAGCTGGTCGGTGAGCCCGTACCGGGTATAGACGACGGCCTTCATGGCGTCCATCCTCGACCATCGCCGCAAACCAGCGAACGTTGCTCGCGACCCTCCCGCCGCGCCGGTAGCGGGCTGGGGAGCCCCCGCTACGGTGAGGGCTCCCGGCACGCGTCGGGAGCCCCCACCCCAGGAAGCGACACCACCGGTGACACACCACGGATCGAAGTCCCTCCGACAGGCCGTCCTCCGCGCCAACCAGCTGATCCCGAAGGCGGGTCTGGCCGCGTTGACCTGGGGAAACGTCAGCGGCGTCGACCGCGAAGCCGGGCTGTACGTCATCAAGCCGTCCGGCGTGGCGTACGAGGACCTGACCGAGGACCTGCTCGTTCCGGTGGACCTGGCGACCGGCGCGGTGCTCGCCGGCGACCTGCGCCCTTCGGTGGACAGCGAGACGCACCGCGCGTTCTATCTGCGGTGGCCGTCGATCGGCGGCGTGACACACACGCACTCCACGAACGCGGTGGCGTTCGCGCAGGCCGCGCTGGACATCCCGGTGCTGGGCACGACGCACGCCGACACGTTCAACGGGCCCGTCCCGGTGGCCCGGCAACTGACCGTCGAGGAGTGCGCGCGCGACTACGAGCTGAACACCGGCATCGCGATCATCGAGACGATCGGCGACGACGAGGCCGCGTTGGCGATGCCCGTCGCGCTCGCCGCGAACCACGGCCCGTTCACCTGGGCCGCCTCCGCGGAGAAGTCCACCGAGTACGCCATCGTGTGCGAGGCCGTGGCCGAGATGGCCCTCAAGACGCTCGCCCTCAACCCCGCCGCGAGTACCCCCCGGCACCTGCAGGAACGGCACTTCAAGCGCAAGCACGGCCCCGACGCCTACTACGGCAACGCCCGATGACCACGCACCTGTCCGTCGGCTACGGCACGACCCGCCGCCGCCGGCTGGTCCTGCTGTCGATCTACGGCGCCATGCTGCTGCCCGCCGGGTGCTGCCTCGGCGCGCTGCTCAGCCTGATCACGACCAACCTGTTCGTCCGCTCGCAGGCGGAGAACCCCGCGTGGTCGGTCGCCTGCGGGCTGCTGGTCGCCCTGCCGCTCGGCGCGTTCCCCGTGCTCATGATGGTGCGCATCACCCGGCTCGCCGCGTGGCTGGAGGGCACCCGCCTGACGGTGCGGCAGTTCCGTACGCGCAGCGTGGACCTGCGCACCGCCCGGTCGGTGCGGCTGGACACGATCCTCGAGCGGGGACCGGCGAACTCGGCCGTCCGCTCGCCGGTCATGACCGTCGTCGGGCCCGAGGGGTCGGTGAAGCTGATGCTGCGCGGCCGCGACGGCGCTCTGTTGCCCGCGCCCGAGATGATCGCGCTCGCCGACGCACTGTCGACGACGGCGTGCCCCGGCGCCCACGAGTCGGCCACCTGGCTCCGCACCATGGCAACCGACCCCCGCACCATCCTCATGTGACCCGTCCGGGCGTTTGGACAGTTACGTCTGGAACTCAGCGCGTAACTACCTGCGTAACGGTCCAAACGTCGACTTGGTCCGGGTGGGGTGTGGGACAGCGATCGTCGGGTATCACTGTGGGCGGTTCGCCACCATCCAGAGGACGGGTACTTATGATCATGGCGCTGCTGCTCGACCTGGCCAACATCGTCGGCGGCTTTCTGCTGGCCATCGCGCTACTCCGGCGCCTACCGAGAGTCGGGGACGTTCTCGGTCGGGGTGCCGGCGCGGTCGCGCCGTTCGGCTGGATCGTCGGCCTCGTCGCCCTGATCACGGGCGGTTACTGGCTGCTGGTCCACGCGATCTCCGGGCCGCACGTGTTCCACTTCGAGGTCGTCGGGATCGGGGTCGGCATCGCCCTGCTGTGGGACCGGTTGACCAACCGCGCCGCGCCGCGCGCCGACTCCTCCGGTGGCGTCGCGACGGGCGCGGCGCTGGTGCTCGCCGTCTTCGGCGTCATCGCCATCGTGGTGGGCATCCAGGGCCTCTTCACCCCCGACGGCTGACGCCGGGCGGCGCGACGGTCGCCGCCGTGCGCCTCGCGCTCGGTTGATCAGTCGGGGGCGCCGACGCGCAGCTGGGCCGGGGCGCCCAGCCAGGCCCGCCGCGTCCACGGCGGCGGGAGCTCGATGCCGGCCAGGCCGGCCGGCGACGCGTACTCGGCGCGCAGGCGGTGCATCAGCTCCTCCGCCGCGGCGTAGCCGGCCTCGGACTGGTCGGGGTCGTCGATGCTCAGGCCGAGCACGGCCGCCCGGCCCTCCGCGATCGCGATCATCACCCAGGGGTGCTCCAGCCCGCGCACGTAGAGCGTGAACTGGCCGCTGTCGTCGATGCCGAGGTCGCTCAGCGCCTCAAGGTCGCCATCGTCCGGGGTGCCGGCGACGTAGGTGCGCACGAACGCCTCGAGCCGCGTGTCGCCCGGGGCGGCGACGTTGACGTACCGGGCGATGAACGCGCTCAGCACGGCCGGATCACGCTCCGACAGCCAGGTGTAGACATCCCAATTCGGCGGCACATTCCCAGGATACGTCCAGTCTCCATAGACCCTGTCCGATCGGCCGACTTGTTCCCCACCCCGCGCCGGGTCAAAGTGCACGCTGTGGGATTTCGGGGGCTCGCTGTAACGGTCGGAACACGGTTGGCAACCGTCTGGCGGGCCGGGCGGGAGCGGTGGTCCCCGCGCGCGCTCCAGGGCGTACTCGCCGGGATTGTGGCCGTCGCGGTGGCCGGGGTGGCGCTGTCGGATGGACCAGCGCGGGCGCCGGCCCTGGTCACGCCGCTGCGGCCGACGCAGACCCGGTCGACCGAGCCGCCCGCCCCGCAGCCCGCCCCGTTCACGCCGCGCGGGTTCACGGTCATCGCCGCCGGCGACATCCTGCTCCACGACGGGCTGTGGGCGCAGGCCAGGCGCGGCGACAGCTACGACTTCGGGCCGCTGTTCGCGCACCTCGCGCCCGACGTGCGCGAGGCCGACCTGGCCGTCTGCCACCTGGAGACGCCGGTCGGCGGGCCGCGCGGGCCGTTCTCCGGCTATCCCATCTTCAACGTGCCGCCCCAGGTCACCACGACGCTCGCTGACATCGGCTACGACACCTGCTCGACCGCGTCCAACCACTCGCTGGACAAGGGTGAGGCCGGCATCGACCGGACGCTGAAGGCGCTCGACGCCGCCGGCATCAGACACACCGGCACGGCCCGCAGCGCCGCCGAGGCCAAACGGCTCAACCTGATGACGGTGCACGGGGTCGTGGTGGCGCACCTGTCGTACACGTTCTCGTTCAACGGGCTGCGGCGTCCGGAGGGCCGCGCCTGGCGGGCCAACTACCTGACCGAATCGGCCGACGCGGTGCTCGCCGAGGCGCGCCGGGCCCGGGCCGCCGGCGCGCGGTTCACCATCGTCAGCCTGCACTGGGGCACGGAGTACGACCACAACCCGAACGACTTTCAGCGTTCCGTGGCCGACCGGCTGCTCTCCTCGCCCGACGTGGACCTGATCGTCGGTCACCACGCGCACGTCGTGCAGCCCTTGCAGCGCCTGCACGGCAAGTGGGTGGCCTACGGCATGGGCAACGAGGTGGCCTGGCAGCAGCAGGCGGTCAACACCCGCGACGGGATCATGCCGAGGTTCACCGTCACCGAGACGCGGGCGGGGGTGTTCGCGGTCACCCACGTCGAGGTGATCCCGATCCACATGTGGCTCGGCGGCAGCCGCGCCATCGCGCTGACCGTGCCGGACTGTCTGCGCGACCGGCGGCTGAGCGGGGCGGCGCGGCAGTCGTGCCGCGACTCGCTGCGCCGCACCGAACCGATCCTGGGCCGGCTCGGCGCGAAGAAGGCCGGCATGGTCGTGCGGAGCCGCTAACGGTCCGCGGGTGCGGCGCGACGCGTCAGGAGCACGCCCGGTCGTTGATCGTGCAGCCCTTCGGCTCCTTGGGGGTCTTGGACGTCACCGCGGTGAACTGGACGGAGCCGTGCGGGGGCACGACGGCGGTCGGGTCCTCCGGCGTGAACGTCACGGTGTTGCCCTTCTGCGACCAGGCGGCGCCGGTCACAGACTCGATCTTCGCGGAGGGCACCACGAGCGTGACGACCCAGTCCATCCCCGGCACGTCGCCCGGGTTCGCCACCGTGACCACGTACGACGACGTGCCGCTGTCCACGACGTAGCTGGCGGTGAGGTCGGCGGCGGCCGGGTCCGGCGGCGCGCCCGTCGCCGGGGCACTCGGTGGGGCGCCCGGGCTGGGCGGCTGCTGCGACGCACCGACGGGCGGCCGGCCCGGCTGCTGCACCGTCGACTGGCCCGGCGGGGTCGAGCCGGCAGGCCCGGTGGGCTGGGCGGCCGCGGTCCCGCTGAGATCCATGCCGCCCTGACTGGCCGAGGCCGGCCCGCCCCAGCGGTCACCGCCCGGCGAACGGTGGTCCGGGCTGGTGAGCCATGAGATCAGTGCCGCGGCGGTCACTCCCGAGAGCAGCGCTATCGCCGCGTAGCGCACCATCGGCCGGTCGCGCAGGCGCGGGACGGCAGGGACGGAACCGACGCCGGGGAATCCGGCGTCGGCGGGGCGGGCGTTCGGCTCCCCCGGCGGGGGCGCGTCCCACATCGGGTCCTCGGCCAACAGGGTGTGTCCCGCCGGCACGGCCGCGCCGGCGAGCAGCGGTCCGACCGGCCCGGGCGCGGGCTGGCTCTCGAGCGCCCCGAGGACGTCGCGCAGCCGCACGTCGAAGACGTGCTCGTACGTACGGCGCAGGTCCTCGCGCCGGTTCGTCCCGCCGACGCCGAGGAAGCCCGACTGCACGACCTGCAGCACCGTGCCGTCCGCGCTGGGACGCAGCTGCCAGGTCATGCCGAGGTGCGCCTCCCCGGTGCGCCAGATCATGGCGATCCGCTCGCCCTCGACCACGTCCAGGACGTCACCGTTGACGAGCTCGCCGAGCCCGGCCAGCTCCAACGCCCGCATCCGGAACCGGTGCCCGGGGCGGGCGACGAGATCGTTCTCCACCAGCCAGAGCGCGAGAACGTGGGACTCGGTCAACGCCCGCCACACCGTCTGCGGCGGATGCGGGTAGAAGAACTCCAGACGCAACTGCGACACGCGATGACCTTAGGGCCAATTCCCCGAGTACGCCCGTCCTGCGGAACATTTTCGCGTCCCCCTTACCTTTGGCGCACATCACGTGCGGGAATGCCCGCTCCCGCCACGCCCGGGCCGGTCGCTACGCTGCGCCCGTGAACCTGACCCTGCCGGCCGGCCCGTTTCGCGCGTACCTGTTCGACTGCGACGGCACCCTCGTCGACTCGATGCCGCTGCACTACACAGCCTGGAGCGAGACGCTGGCCGAGTGGGGCTGCGCGTTCCCGGAGGACCTCTTCTACGCCTGGGGCGGGCGGCCGGTCACCGAGATCATCGCCGCGCTCAACGACCAGCACGGCCTGGCCATGCCGGTGGACGAGGTCGGCCGGGTCAAGGAGGAACGCTACGGGCAGCTGCTGCCGAAGCTGACCGCTATCGCGGACGTGGTCGCCCACGTCGAGGAGGCGTACGGTCGGATCCCCATCGCGGTGGTGTCGGGCAGCACCCGCGACTCGGTCACCGCGTCGCTGGGCGCGCTCGGGCTGCTCGACCGGTTCGACACGCTCGTGTGCGCCGGGGACTACGCGAAGGCCAAGCCGGACCCGGAGGCGTTCCTGCTCGGGGCGCGGCTGCTCGGCGTGCCGGCGGAGGAGTGCCTGGTGTTCGAGGACACCGACATGGGCATCGCGGCGGCGACCGCCGCCGGCATGGCCTCCGTCCGCGTGCCCCCACCCTGGGAGCGCCGACCCTGAACGGCGCGGGCCGGGTGCTGCGCGCACCCGGCCCGTACTCGTGACTGGTGGTTCAGCTGGCGGTGCAGGAGAGGGTCGGAGCCGAGTTGGTGCCGTTCCACGAACCCAGGAAACCGAACGTGGTGCTGCCACCGGCGCCGAGGCTGCCGTTGTAGCTCATGTTCTTCGCGGTCGCGACCGCGCCGCTCGTGGTGACGGTCGCGTTCCACGCCTGGGTGATGGTCTGGCCGTTGGCCCACGTCAGCGTCACGGTCCAGGCGGTGATGGCCGCGCTGCCGGCGGTGACCTTCACGTCACCCTGGAAGCCGCCGCCCCACTGGCCCAGCACCGAGTAGGTCGCGGTGCAGGACTTCGCGCCGGGGGCCGACGTGGTGGTCACCGGCGCGCGGGTCGTGGTGACCGGCGCCCGCGTGGTGGTGACCGGCGCCCGCGTGGTCGTGACCGGGGCGCGGGTCGTGGTGACCGGCGCGGCGGTGGTGGTGACGGGAGCGCGGGTGGTGACGGCGGGGCCGGTCGTCGTGGACGCGCCACTGTAGATCGTGGCCTCCTTCGACGTCGCCTTGATGCCGTTGGCGCCGTTGACGATCCGCTGGCCCCACGTGGTGAGGGCGGCGGGATCCCAGGTGCTGACCGGCACCATGTCGAGGACCGGGTCGTTGTTGCCCGACCAGGACCAACCGAGGTAGCCGATGCCGCGGGCCTGGGCCTGGGCCATCAGCGTGGCGTCGTCGACCTGGCTGGAGTCGAACTGCCAGCCGAACTCGCCGATGACCAGCGGCCAGCCCTTGGACTTGATGGCGTCCAGATAGCTGATGATGGTCGACGCCTGGGCGTAGACGGAGTACATGTGCACGGACAGCACGGTGTTCTTCAGGACGTCGGCGTCGAGCACGGTCTGGCTCGTGTCGCGCATGATGTTCTGCCAGTCCTGGCCCCAGTTCGGGGCGTCGACCATGAGCAGGTGCTCGAAGCCGTTGTCCCGCATGCGCTTCACGGCGTTGGCCGTCGCGGTCGTCCACTGGGCGGCGTTGGTGTTGCCGATCGGCTCGTTGCCGATGTTGATGACGACGTAGTTCTCCTGGCCGACCAGGTTGGCCTTCTGGGAGACCCAGTAGGTCACGGCCTCGTCGAGCGAGGCGGCGGCGCCGTCCTCGCCGTACCCCGTGGTGTCGTGCACCTCGAGGACGCAGATGAGCTTGTTCGTCTTGCACAGGTTGATCACGTTGGGGATGTCGTTGGACGGACCCCACCGCTTGCCCGTGCCGAGCACCACCCGGATGGTGTTCGCGCCCGTGGCCTTGATGTCGGCGAACGCCTTGGTCTGGCCCGTGAACCAGACGTGCTCGTGGTTGATGCCACGCATGATGAAGTTCTGGCCGTTGGCCTCGACGATGTTGGTGCCGCTGATGTGCAGACCCGTAGCGGCGGCGGCGGGCTGCGCCAACACCACTATGGAGGTCGCGGCAGCGATTGCGGCCGCGCCGAGAATGGCGAAGTGCCGTCGTTTCATGACCTACCTCAGGAGGAAAGGCCCCGGGGTGGGGCTGGGGGGAGCTGAACCACTAAACCTGGACCCCGACGATCCCTGCCCGCCACGCAGCGTGATCAGCGTAGGAGGCGGCCGCAGGGCGGCAAAACCGGTTACGTGGATTTAGTCGTTCGTCCAGCCGAACTGGCTGGTCCCCGCCTACCAGGCACGATGAAACTTACCGGCACGACATGCACTGGTGGTCGTCGATCCGGCGAGATCATTGACGACGGTCACCGACGGGCCTACGTTGACGTCGGACCCCCCGATCCACGCTCAACCACAGAGATTTCCGTCGCAGCCAGCGCGGATACGTGCCAGCACAGTCCACCTCGGACAGCAGCCGCTGTCGCCGGGCGTGCGCCCGTGCCCCTCGACCGCCCGACGCGGAGGGGCGACCCGCGCCCGCCCGGCGACGGCGCGCACCCCGGCTCACCCCGCCGGCGCGGGGTCAGCCGGCGTTTCCTCCACCTGCGACCGCTCTTCGCCCTCCTCCTCGTCTTCCTTGAGGGGGATGCCGGCGACGAACTTCACGTCCGGTTCCGACGCCGGGTTGATCCAGGCGCGCATCGACAGCACGGGCGAGAACGTGTTCGGGTCGGCGGCGAAGGCCTCCTGTGCCGCGACGAAGTCCGGGTTGGCGATGCCGAGCGACAGGCCCGGCCAGGTCTGCACGGTCGTCGCGTTGTCCTCAAGGTACTTACCCTGGGACTTGCCGCATCGGCACGACCGCGCCTCGGGGAAGAGTCGGACGATGTCGTCGCAGTGCGCGCAGTGCATGAGCTTCATGATCAATGAGCGTGGCGGCCCGAGGCACCCACGCGCAATCGGCCGATCGGCACGTCTCGACATCCCCGGGCGGCCCATCTCAGCGTTATGGCGCCATAGAGTCCGAATCCCGGCCCGCACTCCAGCGCTATGGCGCCATAAGCCGATCAGCGACCGCGGGCGGCGGGCGGCGGGCGGCGGGCGGCGGGCGGCGGGCGATCTTTCTTCATTTGTCGTGCGTGAAGATCTCGGAATCCGTCCGGTTGTTACGAAATCATCACGGGCGTATCGCCTCTGAGGCGCTTCTATTTACACTGCCGATGTAAATAGATGGCCCGAGGGGGTGACTGCGATGGGCGGGCTGCGGTTGCGGGGCGTGGACGTGCACTTCGGCGGCCTGGTGGCGCTCGACGGCGTCGACCTCGACGTGACGCCCGGCCAGGTGGTCGGCGTGATCGGACCCAACGGCGCCGGCAAGACCACGCTGTTCAACGTCATCTGTGGCATCCAGCGGCCGCGGCGCGGCGAGCTGACCTTCGAGGGTCGGCCGCTTCCCCGCCGGCCGCACGGGCTGACCAGGCTGGGCATCGCCCGCACGCTGCAGGGAGTCGGGCTGTTCGCCGGCCTGACCGTCCTCGAGAACGTCGTCACCGGCGCCACCGCCGACGCGCGCGCCGGGCTCGGCGCCGCGCTGCTCGGCCTCCCGCGCGCGGGCCGTGACGAGCGCTGTCTGCGCGACGCGGCCCGCGCCCTGCTGGCCGAGCTGGGCGTCGACGACTACGCCGACGCCTACCCGACCACCCTGCCGTACGCCGTGGGCAAGCGGGTCGCGCTCGCCCGCGCGCTGGCCGCCCGTCCCCGCCTGCTGCTGCTCGACGAGCCGGCCGGCGGGCTGAGCGAGGCCGAGGTCGACGAGCTCGGCGAGCTCATCGCCGCCCTGCCGGCCCGCGCCGACGCCGGCTGCGCCGTGCTGCTCGTGGAGCACCACATGGACCTCGTCATGCGGGTCTGCGACGAGGTCACCGTCCTCGACTTCGGCAGGGTCATCGCGGCCGGCCCGCCCGACCGGATCGCCGACGATCCCGCCGTGATCGAGGCGTATCTGGGCGAGGCGGTGACAACGTGAGCGATCCGTTGCTGAAGGTTGAGGACCTCACCGCCGGGTACGGGGCGGCGCCCGTGCTGCGGGATGTCAGGTTCGCCATGTCGGACGGGCAGATCACCGCCGTGCTCGGCGCGAACGGCGCCGGCAAGACCACCCTGTTGCGGACGCTGTCGGGGCTGGTCCGCCCCACGGGCGGTCGGATCCTCTTCGACGGCGAGCCGCTCGACGGGGTCCCGCCGCACCGGCTCGTGCGGCGCGGCCTCGTGCACGTCCCCGAGGGACGCGGCGTGATCGGCGAGCTGACGGTCGCCGAGAACCTGCGCCTGGGCGGGGTGTGGCGGCGCGACCGGGCGGGCGAGGCGCGCAGTCTCGCAGAGGTCCTCGACCTGTTCCCCGAGATCGCCCGGCGGCGCAGGCACGCGGCGCACCAGCTCTCCGGCGGCGAGCGGCAGATGCTCGCGCTGGGCCGGGCGCTGATGGCCCGACCCCGGCTGCTCCTGCTGGACGAGCCGTCGCTCGGCCTCGCGCCGCGCATCACCGCCCAGGTCATGGCGCTGCTGCGGCAGTGGCGCGACGCGACCGGGCTGGCCGTCCTGCTGGTCGAGCAGAACGTGCGCAGCGCGCTATCGGTAGCCGATAACGCCGCGGTCATGTCGCTGGGCCGGGTCGTCGTGACGGCGCCGGCCGCGCAGCTGCGCGACGACGAGGACCTCCGGCACACGTACCTGGGTTTCTAGAGGAGGAGCATGGACCGCTTCGTGTTTCTCACGGTCGACGGCCTGGCCCACGGGGCGGTGCTGGCCGTGTTCGCACTGGCTCTCGTGCTGATCTGGCGGGCGGCGCGCGTCGTCAACTTCGCGCAGGGTGCCATGGCGGTCGCGACGGCGTACGTGGCCGCCTCCATCACCGAAGCGACCGGGTCGTACTGGCTGGGGTTTGTCGGCGCGCTGGTCGCGGGGCTGGCGCTCGGCGTGGCGGTGGAGCGCGGGGTGATGCGGCTGGTGGACCATCGCGCGCCGCTCAACCCGGTCATCGTGGCGCTCGGCCTGGTGCTGCTCATCCAGGCGGTGCTCGGCATGCTCTACGGCAACGAGTACCGGCCGATCGGCGCGCCGCTCAGCCGCACCGCCCTGGACGTGTGGGGAGTGCCGGCGGTGTCGCGGTTCGACCTGTTCGTGTTCGGCACGGTCGCCGCCCTCGTCGGCCTGCTCGCGTTGCTGTTCACCAGGACGGGCCTGGGGCTGCGGATGCGCGCCGCCGCGTTCGCGCCCGAGGTGTCGCGGTTGCTCGGCGTGAACGTGGCCGGCATGCTCACCGTCGGCTGGGCGCTCGCGTCCGCCGCCGGCGCGCTGGCCGCGCTGCTCACCGTGCCGACGGGCCTCGGCCTGCACCCGACCGCGATGGATCTCGTCTTCGTGTCCGCGTTCACGGGCGCCGTGATCGGCGGGCTGGACAGCCCGGTCGGCGCCGTGATCGGCGGGGTGGGCGTCGGGCTGCTGGTGTCGTACGTGACGGGCTACGTCGGTGGCGACCTGGCGTCCCTCGCCGTCGCCGGCCTGCTCGTCGCGGTGCTGCTCGTCCGTCCCGGCGGCCTGGTCGCCACGGCCTCGGCGCGGCGCGCATGAGGGGCGTGGTGGCGGCCGGCGTCGTCGCTTTCGCGCTGGCCAGCATCCTGGAGCCGTTCCGCGCCTACCAGCTCGCCACGGTCTGCGCGTACTTCTGCGCGACCGCGGGGCTTACCGTCCTGACCGGACTGTCGGGGCAGCTCTCGCTCGGCCAGGGCGCGTTCATGGCGATCGGCGCGTACACGGTGGCGCTGTCGCAGAACGCGTACGGGGACGCGGGCGGCTGGATGCTGGCCGCCTCCCTGACGCTGAGCGTCGTCGTCACCGCGGCCGCGGGGGTCGTGGTCGGGCTCGCCGGCGCCCGGCTGCACGGCCCCTACCTCGCCGGCGCCACGATGGCGATCGCGGTGGCGGTGCCGGCCGTGCCGGTCATCTTCCGGGAGACGTTCAACGGCGAGCAGGGCCTGCCGGTCTACGCGGCGCCGGCGCCGGTGGACGTGCCGTTCGAGCGGTGGCAGGCCTGGATCGCCGTGTCCGGGGCGCTGATCATCGCCCTCGGCATGGCGAACCTGCTGCGCAGCCGGTACGGCCGGGAACTGCGTGCCGTCCGCGACGACGAGGTCGCGGCGCGGCTGGCCGGCATCCGCGTCGCGCGGGTCAGGGTGCAGGCGTTCGTGGTCAGCGCGGCCGGTGCCGGACTTGGCGGCGGGCTGCTGGCCTTCCTCGCGCAGACCGTCTCGCCGGGTGCGTTCCCGCTGACCCTGTCGCTGTTCCTGCTCATGGCGATCGTCGTCGGCGGGCTGGGCAGTCTCGCCGGGGCCGCCTGGGGCGCGCTGCTGCTGGTCGCCCTGCCGGACCTGGCCCACGAGATCACCGCGTCGCTGACGCTGTCGCCCGCGACCGCGCAGCGGCTGGCCGGCAACCTGCCGCTGGCCATCTTCGGCCTGGTCCTGATCGTCACCATGATCGTCGCTCCGGGGGGTGTGCAGGGGGCGCTCGGCCGGGCCGCGCGGGCCCTGCGCCGCCGCCGGCGCGCGTCCGCACCACCGTCCTGAAACCCCTCGCGAAAGGTCCGGTGTCCGGCATGTCCCACCCCGCGCGACGCACGGTCGCGATCGTCACCTCGCTCCTTCTGGCGGGCACCGCCGTCGCCGCGTGCGGCGACGACAAGGCCGCCGTTCCCGGCGTCACCGACACCGAGATCGTGATCGGTACGCACACGCCACTGACCGGCCCGGCCGCCGCCGGGTACTCCGAGATCGCGCCCGCCGCGAAGGCGTACTTCGACTACGTCAACGCGAACGGCGGGGTCCACGGTCGCAAGATCACATACAAGATCATGGACGACGGGTACAACCCCGCGAACACCACCCAGGTCGTACGGCAGCTCGTCCTGCAGGACAAGGTGTTCGCGATCCTCAACGGGCTCGGCACCCCGACCCACACGGGCGTGCTGGACTTCCTCAACACCAACAAGGTGCCCGACCTGTTCGTCGCGTCGGGCAGCCTGAGCTGGAACCAGCCGACGAAGTACCCGCAGACGTTCGGCTTCAACACCGACTACACCGTCGAGGGCAAGATCCTCGCGACCCATGTGAAGACGACCTTCGCCGGCAAGAAGGTGTGCTTCCTCGGCCAGGACGACGACTTCGGCCGCGACAGCCTGGCCGGCGTCAAGAAGGTCCTCGGCACGCTCGCCGCCGAGCAGAAGTACACCGTCACCAACGCCAACGTCGGCCCGCAGATCGGCGCGTTCAAGGCCGCCGGCTGCGAGGTCGTCATCCTGGCGACGGTGCCGGGCTTCACGGCCCTGTCGATCGGCACGGCGGCGCGGCTGGCGTTCCGCCCGCAGTGGGTGGTGTCCAACGTCGGGTCCGACTACCCGACCGTGGCCGCGCTGCTCAAGGAGGCCGCCCCGCTGGCCGAGGGCATGATCGGCATCTCGCCGCTGCCCGCCGCCACCGACGCCGCCGACCCGTGGACGGCCCTGTTCAAGAAGGTGCACGACCAGTACTCCCCCGGCACCCCGTTCAACGGCAACGCGATCTACGGCATGTCCGTGGCGTACCTGTTCGTGCAGGCGCTGCAGGCCGCCGGCAAGGACCTCACCCGCGAGGGCCTGATCGCCGCCGTGGAGAAGGGTGGCTTCACCGGCCCCGGTTACGCGCCGCTGCGCTACTCCAGGACCAACCATTCCGGGTACGGCGGGGGACGGCTGACCCGCGTCGCCAGCGCCGCGCAGGCGTTCTTCGGCCCGGTGTACGAGACGGACCCCGCGGACGGCCCGGTCGCCGAGTACACCCAGCAGCGCCCGGCCCCGCCCACCAGCGGCATTCCGGGCTGACGGACTCCTCGGGGCCGGTGGCGACCCCACCGGCCCCGACCGGCGCCAGCTAAGGTCCGCATCAGGAGCGCATCACCGAGGAGCACACATGCGTCACAAGGGCAGAGTCGCCATCGTCACCGGCGCGAGCCGGGGCATCGGCCTCGGCGTGGCCGAGCGGCTCGTCGCGGAGGGCGCCCGCGTGTGCCTCACCGCGCGCGGCGAGGAGACACTGGCCGAGGCGGTCGCCGCGCTGGGCGGCCCGTCGGTCGCGATGGCGGTGGCCGGCAAGGCGGACGACCCGGAGCACCGCGCCGAGACGGTCCGCCGGGTCACCGAGGCGTTCGGGCCGGTGGACATCCTGGTCAACAACACCGGCATCAACCCGGCGTTCGGCCCGCTCGTCGGCCTCGACCTCGGCGCGGCCCGCAAGATCCTGGACGTGAACGTGGTGAGCGCGCTCGGCTGGGTCCAGGAGGTCTGCGCCGCCGGCATGGTCGACCGGGGCGGCGCGATCGTGTCGGTCACCTCGGTCGCCGGCATCGTGCCGCCACCCGGCATCTCCTTCTACGGCGTCAGCAAGGCGGCGCTGGCCCACCTGACCGCGTGCCTGGCCGTGGAGCTGGGCCCCGCGATCCGGGTCAACGCCGTCGCCCCGGCCGTGGTGAAGACCCGCTTCGCGAGCGCCCTCTACGAGGGCCGCGAGGAGGAGGTCGCGTCCCGCTACCCGCTGGGCCGCCTCGGCGAGCCCGCCGACGTCGCCGGCGCGGTGTCCTACCTGGTCAGCGACGACGCCTCCTGGGTGACCGGCCAGACCCTCGTCGTCGACGGCGGCGTGACGCTGACGGGACGTGGGGCATGACGCCTGCCGGGCTGGAGGTCAGGGGCTCCGTCGCGGTCGTCACGGGCGGCGGGTCCGGGATCGGGGCCGCGCTGGCCCGGCGGTTCGCCGCCGAGGGGGCGCGGGTCGTCGTCAACGACCTGGACGCCGGCGCGGCCGCCCTGGTGGCCGACGAGATCGGTGGCCTCGCGTTCCCCGGGGACGCGTCCGACGCGCGGACCGTCACCGACCTGGTCGCCTTCGCCTGGGACCGGTGCGACGCGCTCGACATCTTCTGCGCGAACGCCGGGGTCGCCCCGTCCGGCACGGCCGCCGCGCCGGACGAGGTGTGGGAGCTGGGCTGGCAGGTCAACGTCATGGCGCACGTGCGCGCGGCGCGGGCGCTGCTGCCGCGCTGGCTCGCCGACGGCCAGGGCCGCTTCCTCGCCACCGTCTCGGCGGCCGGCCTGCTGACGCTGCTCGGCAAGGCGCCGTACACGGTCACGAAGCACGCCGCGCTCGCCTTCGCCGAGTGGCTGCGCGCCACCTACGACCACCGGGGGATCACCGTGCAGGCGTTGTGCCCACAGGGCGTGCGTACGCCCATGTTGTCGCAGGCGGACCCGGCCAGCGGCGCGCTGCTCGACGACGCGGCGATTTCCCCGGAGCAGGTCGCGCAGTGCGTCATCGAGGCGATGGCCGACGACCGCTTCCTCATCCTGCCCCACCCGGAGGTCGCGACGTACTACGAGCGCCGCGCCACCGACCCGGACCGCTGGCTGCGCGGCATGAACCGCACCCAGCAGGATCTCGAGAAGGCGGGCCTCGCGGCGGGACGATTGCTGCCATGAGCGAGCACATACACCTCCGCCGGACCGCGGTGCACCTTTGTCGACCGTTTGCTGAACCCCTGTGGAACCGTTGTAGCAACACGGAAGTTCAGCACACATGTGGTCCGGCGTCGTGAGCGACCTGCCTGGGCTGGACCTCGAGCGACTCGCCGGTTACCTGCGCGCCGAGGGAGTCACTGACAAGCCGCTGACCGGCGAGGTGATCGCCGGTGGGCGGTCCAACCTGACCTACGCGGTCACCGACGGGGAGCACCGCTGGGTGCTGCGCCGGCCGCCGCTCGGGCACGTGCTGGCCACGGCGCACGACATGGGCCGCGAGTTCCGGGTGATGGCAGCGCTCGCGCCGACCGGCTTCCCCGTGCCGCCGATGGTCCACCTGTGCCTGGACGACACCGTGCTCGGCGCGCCGTTCTACCTCATGGGCTTCGTCGACGGCGACATCCTGCGCACCGGCGCCGCCCTCGCCCACCTCGGTCCGGACGCGGTGCGCGAGCGCGTACTCGCGTTGGTGGACACCCTCGCGGACCTGCACCGGGTCGACCCCGATGCCTCCGGACTGGCCGGGTTCGGCAAGCCGGACGGCTACAACGAGCGGCAGGTGCGCACGTGGACGCGCCAGCTCGCCGCCTCGCGCAGCCGCGACCTGCCCGGCGCCGAGGAGCTGGCCGAACGCCTCGCCGGGAACGTGCCGCCGACGTCGGAGGCGACGATCGTGCACGGCGACTTCCGCCTGGACAACGTCATCTTCGCCGGCGGGCGCGTCGCGGCCGTACTCGACTGGGAAATGTCCACGTTGGGTGACCCGCTCGCGGACCTCGCGCTGATGCTCACCTACGTCGCCTTTCCCGTGCCGCAGCCGGACGGGGCCGAATCGGCGCCCACGGACGCGCCGGGGCACCCGACAGTCGACGAGATGATCGGCCGCTACGCGGCGGCCTCCGGCCGGGACGTGAGCAGCCTGCGCTGGTACCGGGCGTTCGCCGCGTTCAAGCTCGCCGCCATCCTGGAGGGCGTGCACTACCGGTTCACGCAGGGTCTCACGGTCGGCACCGGCTTCGACACCATCGGCGCTCGCGTCGTGCCGCTCGTCGCCGCGGGGCGCGCAATCCTGGAGGGTGACTGATGGACTTCGCGTTCGACGAAAAGACCGAGGCGCTGCGCACGCGGCTGCTCGCGTTCATGCAGTCGCACGTCCGGCCGGCCGAGGCGGTCGCCGAGGAGCAGGCCCGGCAGGCCCCCGACGCGTGGTCGTTCCCGCCAGCTCTGCGTGACCTGCAGGCCGCGGCGCGCGCTGAGGGTCTGTGGAACCTCTTCCTCCCCGGGGAGTACGGGGCGGGGCTGAGCAATCTGCAGTACGCGCCGCTCGCCGAGATCACCGGGCACAGCCCGGTGCTGGGGCCGGCCGCGCTCAACTGCGCCGCCCCGGACACCGGCAACATGGAGCTGCTGGCGCTGTTCGGGTCGGACGCGCAGCGCAAGGAGTGGCTGGAGCCGTTGCTCGCGGGCGAGATCCGCTCGGCGTTCGCGATGACCGAGCCGGACGTGGCCTCGTCGGACGCGACGAACATCGCGACCCGCATTGAGCGCGACGGCGACTCGTACGTGATCAACGGGCGGAAGTGGTTCACGTCCGGGGCGATGAACCCCGCCTGCAAAATCATGATCGTGATGGGCAAGACGGATCCCTCCGCGCCTCGTCACCTGCAGCAGAGCCAGATCCTCGTGCCGCGCGACACTCCGGGCGTGACGATCCGGCGGGGCATGACGGTGTTCGGCTTCGACGACCGCGACCACGGCGGCCACGCCGAGATCGACTTCGTGGACGCGCGGGTGCCGGCGACGAACCTGATCGGGTCGGAGGGCGAGGGCTTCGCCATGTCGCAGGCCCGGCTCGGGCCCGGCCGCATCCACCACTGCATGCGGCTGATCGGCATGGCCGAGCGGGCGCTGGAGCTGATGTGCCGGCGGGTCGTGTCGCGGGTGGCGTTCGGTCGCCCGCTCGCCGACCAGGGGGTGATCCAGGACTGGATCGCCGAGTCGCGGGTGCGCATCGAGCAGGCGCGGCTGCTGGTGCTGAAGACCGCCTGGCTGATGGACACGGTCGGCAACCAGGGCGCGCACACCGAGATCCAGGCGATCAAGGTGGCCACCCCGGAGATGGCCCAGTGGGTCATCGACCGGGCCATCCAGGCCCACGGCGGCGCGGGCGTCAGCCAGGACACGCCGCTGGCCCGGCTGTGGGTGGCGGCCCGGTCGCTGCGCCTGGCCGACGGGCCCGACGAGGTGCACCGGCGGTCGCTGGCCCGGCGCGAGCTGCGCCGCTACGCGGGGTCGTCGTCATGACCGAGGCCCGCACCGACGGGCGCACCGCGCGCGCCGAGCGCACCCGCGCGGCGATCGTCGAGGCGCACCTCGCGCTCATCAACTCCGGCGACCTGTCGCCGTCCGGCGAGCGCATCGCCGAGCGGGCCGGCATCTCGCTGCGCACGCTGTGGACGAACTACAAGGACATGGAGACGCTGTTCAAGGCCAGCGGCGAACGGATCCTGGCCGACCAGCTCGCCACCTGGCAGCCGATCGACACCTCGTTGCCGCTGCACCGGCGCATCGACGCCTACTGCCGTCAGCGGGTCCGGCTGCTGCAGGCCATCGCCCCGGCGGCGCGGGCGGCCGCGATGCGCGAGCCGGTGTCCCCACAGCTGCAGCGCAACCGGCGCAAGCACATCGCCCGCGTGACGGCCGAGGTGGAACAGCTCTTCGCCGCCGAGCTCGAGGCGGTCGGCGAGGGTCGCCGGTCGCTGGTGCACGCGGTGGTGGCCGCGACCATGTTCCCGGCCTGGTCGATGCTGGTCGACGGGCTCGCGCTCGACGAGGACGAGGCGCGGGCGGTGTTCACCCGTACGGTGACGGCGCTGTTCGCCAGCGCGCTCGCGGCGTCGGCGAGCTGAGCCGCGGCCGGCCCGTCAGGCGGCGACCGCGACCCGGTCGCTGGACGCCCGCGCCCCCGACCTGTGCCGCTGGGCCACCTCCGCCGGCTTGCGGGTGGCCGGCAAGGTGAAGACGAACCGCGAGCCACCGCCGGGGTTGTCCTCGGCGCGGATGGTGCCGCCGTGACGGGCGACCACCCGCTGGCAGATGGCCAGGCCCAGCCCGTTGCCGGAGTAGCCGGCCCCCCGGTGCGCGCGGTGGAAGTTGTCGAAGATGGCCTCGTGCTGGCCGGAAGGGATGCCGATGCCGTTGTCGGCGACGGTGACCTCGACAACGCCGTCGTGGCGCGCGCTCGAGATGGTGAGCTGCGGGATCACCCCCGGCGCGGTGTACTTGATGGCGTTGCCCATCAGGTTGTCCAGCACCTGCCGCACGCCGACCGCGTCGGCGTACACGGCGTCGAGGGCGCCGATCGTGAACCGCGGCACGGCCCTGCCGCCGGCCATCGCGGCGTCCGTGCGGTCCTGGGCGATGTCGGCCACCAGGCCGGCCAGCTCCACCGGGCCCGGCGCGAGGGCCTCGTCGCGGGCCGCCGTGTAGGCGAGCAGGTCGTTGATGAGCCCACGCATGTGCGTGGCGGCGCGGGTGACCCGGATCAGACCCTGCCGGGCCTGTTCGATAGCGGGACCACCGCCGGCGGCGTCGAGCGCCTCGACGGCCGCCTCCGTCCAGCCCTCGACCGTGGTCAGCGGGTTGCGCAGGTCATGGGCCACGACGCCGGCGAAGCTGGCCAGCTCGTCGCGGTTGCGCCGCTCGGCGGTGACATCGTGGTACAGCACGACGGCGCTGTTGGCGCCGGACGCGGACGGCAGCGGCGTCGCGGTGAGCCGGAAGATCCGCGACTCCCGCTCGCCCGGGTCGAGCAGGACCATGTCGACGACCTCGATCCGGTCGCCGGCCAGCGCCCGGATGTGCGGCAGGTCCCTGTTGGCGACGGGGGTGCCGTCGAGGTGGCGGAGCCGCTCACGGATGTCCTTCGCCCTGACGGTGGGCGCGCCCGGGTGGCTGAGCAGGCGCACGGCGGCCGGGTTGTGCATCACGACGCGACCCTCGTCGTTGATCACGGCAACGCCGTCGGCCATGGCGTCGAAGATGGTGGTCATCATCGCGGCGTTGCGGGCCGCCTGCTCCTTCTCGGTGGCCAGTTCGCGCATCAGGGCCGCGCGCTCGTCGCGGCCGAGGGCCAGCGCGAGTCCGACGACGGCGATGATGACGACGAACAACTGGGCCACGAGCGCCTGCGCGTGCGGGTCGGCGATGGTGGCCATCGGGCCGAGGCCGACCAGCGTGAACACGACCGTGGCGGCCCCGAAGATCACGCTGTGCGCCACCACGAAGCCGGTCGACAGGCGGACCGCGACCCACACGATCACGATGATCACGGGGAAGGCCAGCGGCAGCCCGTTGTCGAAGACGAACCCGATGAGATAGAGCCCGACCGAGCACACCGTCACGGCGAGGTACTCGCCGACCCGCCAGCCGGGCGTGGCCCGCAGCGTCCGGTCCACGGCCCGCAACCAACCGGCCGGCGACGAGTGCCGCATGAAGATCGCCGCGACCACCGGCCCGAACCACAGGCCGAGCGCGCTGAGCACGAACATGCCCGCGATCTGACGGGCCATCCAGTCGGCGAAGGCCAGCAGCAGGCTCTGCTCGGTGAACAGCCACACGCCGGTCATGCCGATCACCACGCTGACCGCCGCCGCGGCGACCGTGACGCCCACCAGGTAGCCGAGGTCGCGCGGGCTGGCGAGACGGTCGCGGCCACCCGCGCCCCAGAGGGTCGGCCGCAGCCGGCCCAGCAGCCAGGCGAAAACGACGGCCTGGACGAGGTTGGCGATGGCGAGGAAGGCGCCCAGCGCGAGGCCGGTGCCCCCGCCCGTGGCAACGTTGACCGCGAAGACGATGGTGGTGAGGGCGACCATGTCGACCCACCGGTTCCGGGAGCCGCGCTGCACGCAGAACCACACCGCGGCCACGCCTGCGGCCGGCCAGACCAGCGACAGTCCGTGCCCGTTCATCGCCGTCATCCGCCCCGCGACCGTCGCGACCGTGTACAGCGCGGCAAACACCGTGGTACGCGCGAGCGAGGTGCGAAGACTCATGTGGCAACTCCTCGGCCTGCGGGCAGGCCAGTCGGTGACCCTGGTCACGCGCGGTGTCGCGCCGACGGCCGGCGGCCGGGCACGGGCGACCCGCCGATGAGACGGAGCACCAACCCACCTATCGGCCGGCCCTCCCACCCCCTCAAGGATTTCTCAAGATTTTCTTGAGCTGGGACCCATCGTGATCCAGACGAGGGCAAACCGGTCACCGCTGCGGCTCACCCGCGCGAGGGCACCGACCAGTTGAGCGCCCCGCAGGTCGTACGGGGTGTGGGGATGCCCCAGCGCAGGGGCGGCCCGCGTGGCCAGCTCCCACACCTCGACCTCCGCCGCGAGAGCGTCCACACCCTGCCCACACCGCTCGCACCGGTACCGACGGAGCACGCGGTCGTCGTAGGTCCTACGGGTGATCGGCCACATCGGCACGTCACAGCAGTGCAGCAGGCCATTGAGATAGAAGTCGGTCACGACACCGACCGGCGACACAGCGCACAGGTGAGCGTCTCGCCGTGCGTCGGGCACCAGTGCGACGAGCGCCGCAGCGTCCACATTCCGGCGACCCAACCGAGAAACGTCACGCCCAGATGCGACCCAGCAAGCAGCCAATTCACGTCGCCAACCCTCCGTGCGAGTGACTGTCCGCAACACCGTCTCACGCAATGTAGATCAATACAACTAACGGTTATGCAATTCCCATCCACGTGTTCCCGGTCCGGTCATGGCACACTCTGGGAATGCCGTCGAGGACAGTGCGTGGAAGAAGGCTCGGCATCGCGCTCCGCGAACTGCGCGAGGCCGCCGGACTGACACTTGAGCAGGTCGCGGAGGAAGTGGATCTCACCAAGTCCACCATCAGCAGAATCGAAACGGCGCAGACCCCCGTCCGCCCGGCCATCGTGCGTGTCCTGCTGACTCTCTACGGCGCGTCCACCAAAGACATGGATCTGCTTGTCCAGCTCGCGAAAGAGGCGAAGGTCCAGTCGTGGTGGCAGGGATACGCCGACCTGCTCAACAAGCCAATGCTCGAATGGATCGCCTTTGAATCCGAGGCCACCGCGATCTCGACCTTCGAACCGGTAATCATGCCAGGCCTGCTGCAAACAGCGGAGTACGCGCGCGGCATCATGCGCGCACATCCGACGCTGCGGTCGGACGCGGAGATCGAGAGGCGGGTGGAGGCGCGCATGGCGCGGCAGGAGCGGCTCATCGGGGAGTCACCACTGGAGTTGCTTGCCATCTTCGATGAGACAGCTCTCGTCCGGCCCATTGGCGACGACCCGGCGCAGGTGCTCGCAGGTCAGCGTGAACATTTGTTAAAGATGTCTCGCCTGCCGAATATCACGATCCAGGTTCTGCCGGTGGCGGTCGGCTACCACCCGGCCGTTACGAGCGGCATTCATGTGATGGAGTTCGCGGACCCTGCCGACCCGCCCGTCGTTGGGCTGGGGACCGTCGCAGGGGTCATGGTCCTCGACAACCCGGAGGAGGTTCGTAACTGCGTCGCCGTCATGGGAAACCTCCGTTCGCTTGCGTTGAGCCCGGCTGACTCGCGGGCTAACATAGCCGCGATCAGCTAGTCAAGAGAACGGTGTACTCATTCATGAATGATGTCGCGGGCGCTGCGTGGCGTAAGAGCAGCCGTTCCGACGCGACCAACAATTGCGTCGAGGTTGCCATGGTCGATGACACTGTCGCAGTCAGAGATAGTGCTGACCCATCAGCCCCGGCGTTGCAGTTCACTCGTTCGGAGTGGGCCGCGTTCATCGGTGGCGTCACGGCCGGCGAGTTCGACCTGGAGTCGAGCCGCTAATCACGCCAGCGGACGCGGGCGCTGAGGGCCATGTGGTCGGAGGCGTGGATGCTCCGCCCGTCGTCGGACCGCACCGGGGCCGCGAACAGCACCTCGCTCTCCTCGATCACGAACCGGTCCGGGCTGCCGCGCACCAGCAGGTAGTCGATGCGGTGCGCGGGCCCCTCGTCCGGCAGGTACTCCGCGTGGAACGTGACCGGGTCGGTGGCAGCGAACGGGTCGTGCCACGCGCCGCTGTCCACGATCAGCGGGTACAACGCCGAGTCGGCGGCGATGTTGAAGTCCCCGGCGACGACCGCGCGGTCGGTCCCGACGCCCCGCAGCACCTCGTGCAGCCGGCCGAGCTGGCGCCGGTGGAACGCGTGGTAACGGTTGCCGGCCGACCAGTCGCCGTCCTTGTTGGCGGTGAGGTGGGTGTTGGCGACCACCACGCCGAGGCCGGCCACCTCGGCGGTGAGCACGCCCTGCAACGCGCCGTTGACGGCCCGCTTGATCCGGAAGCGCGGGCTGCCCATGTCCGGCCGGGTCCACCGGTAGGACGTGTACCGGGGCGCGACGAGCGGCAGGCGGGAGAACGTCGCCAGGCCGCCGGCCGGTTGCCCGGCGAGGCCATGCCGCACGGCGACGTGCGGGAATGACGGCAACTGCGCCTTGAGGGTCGCGAGGATGCGGGCGCTCCACACCTCCTGGAACATCACCACGTCCAGGTCGGACCGCTCGACGTGGCCGCCGAACAGCGTGGCGCGCTCCGGCAGCGGGGCGAGCCGCGACGGCAACCCGCACACATTCAGTGTCATGAGATGAAGCGACGCACCCATGCCGGACATCGTCCATGGACATGGCCGGCTCCGCTCGGCAGACCGGTCAGGAATGGAGAAGCACGGGTCACGGTGGCGCGGCTAGCGTCGTCCGCGGCGGGTGACACGCCACAGCGGCCACAGCGGGCCCGCAGGCCACAACCGTGTCGCCGCGCCCCGGCCACCAAAACGGTGGATCGGGACGGACCAGGCCCGCCCACAGCGAAAACTGATATCCGGGGCGATCCGGCCCGGCAACTCGAGGAGCGACCATGACCAACGAAGGCATCAAGACCGTCCTGCACCCGGTGTCCGACCTGGCGGCGGCCAAGGCGGTCTACACCGCGCTGCTCGGCGTCGAGCCGACGACCGACAGCCCGTACTACGTCGGGTACGAGTTCGCCGGTCAGCAGATCGGGCTCCTGCCCGGTGGCGGACCGCAGGGCATGACCTCGCCCGTGGCGTACTGGCATGTCTCCGACATCGAGGCGAAGCTGGCCGAGGTGACCGCGGCCGGCGGCACGGTGAAGGACGCCGCCAAGGACGTGGGCGGCGGCCGTCTCGTGGCCAGCTTCACCGACGCCGACGGCAACGTGCTCGGCCTCGTACAGGATCAGTGAGGCGGTCGTACTGTATGAGCCTGACCGACGGGATGGAGACGCGATGAGCAAGGCCAGGAGTGCGGCGGCGGGGCACGCCGCCGACGTTCACGACCTGATCCGCGTGCACGGGGCGCGCGTGAACAACCTCAAGGACGTCAACATCGAGATCCCGAAGCGCCGGCTGACGGTGTTCACCGGCGTGTCCGGGTCGGGCAAGAGCTCGCTGGTCTTCGGCACCATCGCCGCCGAGTCGCAGCGGCTCATCAACGAGACGTACAGCGCCTTCCTGCAGGGCTTCATGCCGTCGCTGGCGCGGCCCGAGGTGGACCTCCTCGAAGGACTGACGACCGCCATCATCGTCGACCAGGAGCGGATGGGTTCGAACCCGCGCTCCACCGTCGGCACGGCCACCGACGCGAACGCCATGCTGCGCATCCTGTTCAGCCGGCTCGGCAAGCCGCACATCGGGTCGCCGCAGGCGTTCTCGTTCAACGTGGCGTCCGTCTCGGGCGCCGGCGCCGTCACCGTCGAACGCGGCGCCGCCACGACGAAGGAGCGGCGCAGCTTCAGCATCACGGGCGGCATGTGCCCGCGCTGCGAGGGCATGGGCTCCACGAACGACTTCGACCTGACCGCGCTGTACGACGAGACCAAGTCCCTCAACGAGGGCGCGCTGACCATCCCCGGGTACAGCATGGACGGCTGGTTCGGCCGCATCTTCCGCGGCAGCGGGTTCTTCAACCCCGACAAGCCGATCGGCAAGTACACGAAGAAGGAACTGCACGACCTGCTCTACAAGGAGCCGACGAAGATCAAAATCGAAGGGATCAACCTCACGTACGAGGGCCTGATCCCGAAGATCCAGAAGTCGATGCTGGCCAAGGACGTCGACGCGATGCAGCCCCACATCCGCGCCTTCGTGGAGCGGGCGATCACCTTCACCGTCTGCCCCGACTGCGAGGGCACCCGGCTGAGCGCGGCCGCCCGGTCCTCGAAGATCAAGGGCATCAACATCGCGGACGCCTGCGCGATGCAGATCAGCGACCTGGCCGACTGGGTCCGAGGGCTCAACGAGCCGTCGGTGGCCCCGCTGCTCACCGGGCTGCAGCACCTGCTCGACTCGTTCTCGGAGATCGGGCTGGGCTACCTGTCGCTGGAACGGTCATCGGGCACGCTGTCGGGCGGCGAGGCGCAGCGCACCAAGATGATCCGCCACCTGGGCTCGGCGCTCACCGACGTCACGTACGTCTTCGACGAGCCGACCATCGGCCTGCACCCGCACGACATCCAGCGGATGAACGGCCTGCTCCTGCGCCTGCGCGACAAGGGCAACACCGTACTCGTGGTGGAACACAAGCCGGAGGCGATCGCGATCGGCGACCACGTCGTCGACCTCGGCCCGCGCGCCGGCTCGGCCGGCGGCCAGGTCGTCTACGAGGGCACCGTCGAGGGCCTGCGGGCCAGCGGGACGCTCACCGGCCGCCACCTCGACGACCGCGCGTCGCTGAAGGAGACCGTGCGGGAGGCCTCGGAGGTGCTGCAGGTCCGTGGCGCCGACACCAACAACCTGCGCAAGGTGAACGTCGACATCCCGCTGGGCGTGCTCGTCGTGGTCACCGGGGTGGCGGGGTCCGGCAAGAGTTCGCTGATCCACGGCTCGGTGTCCCCGCTGGACGAGGTCGTGACGATCGACCAGGGCGCGATCCGGGGCTCGCGGCGCAGCAACCCGGCCACGTACACGGGCCTGCTCGACCCGATCCGCAAGGCGTTCGCCAAGGCCAACGGCGTGAAGCCCGCGCTGTTCAGCGCCAACTCGGAGGGCGCCTGCCCCACCTGCAACGGCGCCGGCGTCATCTACACGGACCTGAGCGTCATGGCCACCATGGAGACGATCTGCGAGGAGTGCGAGGGCAAGCGGTTCGACGCGTCCGTCCTCGACTACCACCTCGGCGGCCGCGACATCAGCGAGGTGCTCGCGATGTCGGTCACCGAGGCCGAGGAGTTCTTCGGCGCCGGCGACGCCCGCACGCCGGCCGCGCACACGATCCTGTCCCGACTCGCCGACGTGGGGCTGGGCTACCTCACCATCGGGCAGCCGCTGACCACGCTGTCGGGCGGCGAGCGTCAGCGGCTCAAGCTGGCCACCCACATGGGCGAGAAGGGCGGCGTGTACGTCCTCGACGAGCCGACCACGGGCCTGCACCTGGCCGACGTGGAACAGCTGCTGGGCCTGCTCGACCGGCTCGTGGACAGCGGCAAGTCGGTCATCGTGATCGAGCACCACCAGGCGGTCATGGCGCACGCCGACTGGATCATCGACCTTGGCCCGGGCGCCGGCCACGACGGCGGCAAGGTCGTCTTCCAGGGCACCCCCGCCGACCTCGTCGCCGCCCGCTCGACCCTCACGGGCGAACACCTGGCCGACTACGTAGGCGCGAAGCCGAAGCGCCCCACCCGGAAGTCCTGAGCGGTTACTGCGGCGGGAAGTGCCCTCATTGGGCACGTTCCCGCCGCAGTACGTTAGTCTTCGATCGGCCGTGGCACTACGCGAGGAGGTGAGCACCGTGAACGTTGGTACGAAGTGGGTGCTCCCCGCGTCGTCACGGTCGGGCGGCTGAGTTAGTCGTCGCCCGGGAGCGTCTCAACACGGCACTCCCGGAAGGCGACACCTTTGGATCCCGCGCACCTGTCCCTCGCCATCACCCGGATAGCGGACCGGCACTGGCATGCCCTGCATGACGACCGGGTCGTCGGCCGCGGCGAGGTCTCCAGCCGGCCCGACGGACGACGCTTCCTCAGCATCGACGCGTGGCACGACGCGGTCTTCGACCAGCTGGCCGACACCATGGTGGCGGACCTGCCGAGGCCGCTGTACACCGTCGTCGACGAAGCTGACCTCGATCTCCTGTGCCAGTGGGAGCGGGCCGGCTTCGCACCCCGCCGCCGCGAGTGGGAGTACGTCATACCCACCGACCCGCGGCTGACAGGGCTCGGCTCGACGCCACCGCCGCCGGGCGTGACGACGTTGGCCGTCGGCGAGGCCGACGAGGGCCCGTTGCGCGCGCTCGACCGAGCCATCCGTGTCGAGATCGCGGCCACTGTCGGCTGGCAGGAGATGCCGGCGGAGGTGCTGCCCGGCCCTCCCCCGCCGGACCCGGCGAGGTACGCCGTGGCGGCCTGCTCCGGTCAGTACGTGGGACTGGTACGCGTAGCGCCGCTCCCACGGCAGCCGAGGATCGGGCTGATCGCGGTCCGGTCCGATCTGCGCCGCCGGGGCATCGCCCGGGCGCTCCTCGCGGAGGTGCTGGGCTCGGCCCACCGGCGCGGGATCGCCACGGCATCGGCGGATGTCCACCAGTCCAACGGCGCGGCGATCGCGCTGTTCGAAGGCGTCGGCGCCCGACGCACGGGCAGCAACCTCGAGTTGGTGCTCCGTTGACGTTTCTCCCAACCCCGAAGGAGTACCAGGAACATGGCCAAAGCTAACGCCGGCATCCAACTCGAGGGCACCGTTGTCGAGTGCCTTCGCAACGCCACCTTCAGGGTGGAACTTCAGAACGGGCACAAGGTGCTGGCACACATCAGCGGCAAGATCCGGAAGAACTACATCAGGATCCTGCCGTTCGACCGTGTGCTCGTGGAAGTCAGTCCGTACGACCTCGACCGCGGTCGCATCCTCTTCCGCTACCGCAACTGACCACCGGTGGACACTTAACCTAGGAGTAAGGGGGTCGACATGGCGATCGACATCGACGCGATCAACGCGGAACGGGAACGCATCAGGAGCGACTACCTACGGCAACCGTCGGAGCGACCCGCAAGCAGTGCCCGCGGGCTGCATCACTTCGCCCTCCTGTGCTCGGACGTCCGGCGGACGATCGAATTCTACGCGAATCTCCTGGAGTTCCCGCTGACGGAGATCATCGAGAACCGTGACTACGCGGGGTCGAACCACTTCTTCTTCGACATCGGCAACGGCAACCTGCTCGCCTTCTTCGACCTGCCGGGACTCGACCTGGGGCCGTACGCGGAGGTGCTCGGCGGGCTGCACCATGTGGCGATATCGGTGACTCCGGAGAAGTGGGAGCACCTGCGCCGCAAGCTCGATGCCGCCGGCGTGGAGCATATGGTGGAGAGCGGGACGTCGATCTACTTCCGCGACCCCGACGGCGCTCGGCTGGAGCTCCTGGCAGACCCGCTCGGCGAGATGTACGGCATGACGGTCCTGTGACGCACCGCGAGTACCAGCCTCCGACGGCGGAGATCCTGCGGTGGGTGGCACACCACGTTCATCGGAGCGCCCGGGTGACCGCGGTCGTGCCCCTGCTCGGCGGGATCACCGCGGACATGGACCGCGTCACCCTCGACTCACCGACCGGGCTCCAGGACGTGGTGTTGCGCCGCTGGTCGAGCGAGGAGTGGCACGAGGAGGATCTCGTGACCCGCGAAGCGTCCGCTCTCGCGGCCGTCCGCGGGTGCGGGGTGCCCACACCTCAGCTCCTCGCGATGGACGCGGACGGGGCCGAGACCGGGGTGCCGTGCACGCTCACGTCCGCGCTCACCGGGCAGCCCGACCTGTCCCCGGCCGATATGCGGACCTGGCTGGGTCAGCTCGCGACCGCGCAGGCCGCGATCCACGCCGTGCCCGACCACCTGCAGACCCGGTGGGACGGGTGGCATGACGGGGACCTACCGCTGGACTGGCTGGTCGACCGCGGCCTGCGTGCGGCCGCCCGGGAGGCTGCCGCGGGGCCGCTCGTCGGGGAGAAGATCCTCGTCCACGGCGACTACCAGCACTTCAACGTGCTGTGGCAGGACGGTCGCCTCAGCGGCGTCGTGGACTGGCCGAACGCGGCCACCGGCAACCGGGGCAGCGACGTCGGCCACTGCCGGCTCAACCTGGCCGTGCTGTTCGACGCCCGCACGGCCGCGGACTACCTGGTGATGTATGAGCGTGCCGCGGGAGTCCGGGTGGACCGGCGGGCCGACCTGCGCGCGCTGCTCTGCTTCAACCTCGGGTGGCAGAACTTCATCCCGCGCCAGGTCCGCGGGCGGGCACCGATCGACCTGGCCGGAATGCCTGGCCGCGTTGCCGCCGCAGTCCGCGACGCCGTGGACGGGCTCGGCTAGTCCTTCCGCTCATAGCCGACGACGTCGGACTCGTCGGTGTCGGCGCGTCGGCACCTCGCGCACCACCGCGTCCACGCTTGCGCGTTCCGCGGCTGCGTCCGCCCCGATCAGCGGGACGGCCCAGCCGCAACCGGACAACGCGAAGTGCTGCTCCCAGCCCGGCCACGCGCGTGGCTCCGCCAGATCCAGCGACGCCGACCCACCCATCTCGCCGTGGCCGCCGTTGATGGACTCCCCGATCAGGAACGGCTTCGACGCGAACGGCACGACGTAGACGTAGTAGAGATGGTGTGTCGGGTGCTCACGAGTCGGCGCCTGGTTGCGGAACGCGACACGCAACATCGGTCGCTCACCGCCCATAGGGGCAGTTTCCCGCCGCAGTACGAAGTGGATCACATGTGGTCAAGCGTCGGGGAAGGTGACCACGGAGCGGGCGCCTTCGCCGCGGGACATGCGGTCGAACGCGGCCGGCACGTCGTCGAGGCCGATGAGGTCCGTGATCAACGGGGACAGGTCCAGGTCCCCGGCGGCGACGGCGGCCGCGAGCGGCGGGACGTCCCGGTCCGGGTCGGACGAGCCGTAGACCGACGAGCGCAATGCCTTCGCCGAGTGGAAGATGTCCAGCGCACCGAGGCTGAGCAGGTCGTCCTTGGCGCCCATGCCGAGCACCGTCACCGCTCCCCCGCGTCGGGTCGCCCGCCAGGCGGCCCGCATGGTCGTCGCACGCCCCACGCACTCGAACGCGTGGTCGGCCCCGAGGCCCCCGGTGAGCGCCCGGACCGCCGAGGACAGTCCGTCGTCGGAGACGACGTAGTCCGTCGCGCCGGCCGCGAGCGCCAGGGACCGTTTCGCCTCCGACACGTCCACCGCGATGACGGGCGAGGCGCCGGCGGCCCGGGCGGCGACCACGACCGCCAGGCCCACCCCGCCCAGCCCGATGACCAGCACCGACTCCCCTACGGCCACCCTCGCGGTGCGCCTCACCGCGCCCACGCCGGTCAGCGCGGCGCAACCGAGCAGCGCCGCGACCGGGAACGGCACCGACGAGGGAATCCCGATCACCGCCCGGGACGGGACGACGACCTCCTCGGCAAGCCCGCCGACGCCCAGGGTGACGTGCAATGGTTCGCCGGTGGCGGAAAGCCCGCGCGGCGCCGACGGGCCACCGGACCGCGCGCACAGCCACGGTTCGCCGTGCCCGCAGAACCAGCATTCCCGGCACGGCGGCGCCCAGTTGAGGACGACGTGCTCGCCGGCCCGGGGTCCGTCGACGATCACGCCGGCCGCCTCATGACCCAGGACCAGGGGGTACGCCGGCGCCAGCGTGCCGTTGACCATCGACAGGTCGGAGTGGCACACGCCGGCCGCCCGGATGCGCACCCGCACCTCGTCCGGCCCCGGCGACGGCAGCGAGATGTCCTCGACGCCCACCGGCGCGCCGGCGCCCCGCGCGACGACGGCCCTGACCGTGTTCATTGCTGGATCGCCTTGAGCTGCTGGAACTCGGCGAGCCCGTGGGCGCCCAGCTCGCGACCGAGGCCGGACTGCTTGTACCCGCCGAACGGCGCGAGCGGGTTGAACGCGGCGCCGTTGATGTCGACGGCGCCGGTGCGCAGCCGCCGCGCCACCCGCAGGGCCCGGTCCGGGTCGCCGGACCAGACCGCGCCGGCCAGGCCGTACCGGGAGTTGTTGGCGATGGCGACCGCCTCGTCCTCGTCGTCGTAGGCGATCACACTCAGGACCGGCCCGAAGATCTCCTCCTGCGCCACGACGCTGTCCGGCTCCACGTCGGCGAGCACCGTGGGCGCGACGAAGTAACCCGTCGAGGGAACGTCAGCGTCGAGACCACCCGTCACGACCCGGGCGCCGTCGGCGACGCCCTTGGCGAGGTAGCCACGCACCCGTTCGCGCTGTCCGGCCGAGACGAGCGGTCCGAGCCGGGTCGCGTCGTCGAACGGGTCACCCAGGCGGTAGCCCGAGGCCGCCGCGGCGGCCAGTGCCACCGCCTCGTCGTAGCGGCTGCGGTGCACCAGCATGCGCGTCCACGCGGTGCAGGTCTGGCCCGAGTTGAGCAGGCAGTTGCCCACGCCGACCTTGACGGCGGCGGTGAGGTCGGCGTCGTCGAGGATGACGTTGGCGGACTTGCCGCCGAGCTCCAGCGCGACCCGGGCGATGCGGTCGGCGGCGGCCCGGCTGATCTGCGCGCCCGTCGCGGTCGACCCGGTGAAGGAGACCATGTCCACGTCGGGGTGCGCGGCCAGCGCCGCCCCGACGACCGGCCCGGTGCCCGTGACGAGGTTGAGCACCCCAGGCGGCAGCCCGGCTTCGTGCGCCGCGTCGAACAGCAGGTAGGCCGTGAGCGGCGTCAGCTCGGCGGGCTTCACCACGACCGTGCAACCGGCCGCGAGGGCGGCGCCGACCTTGGCGACGATCTGGTGCAGCGGGTAGTTCCACGGGGTGATGGCCGCGACCACGCCGACCGGCTCGCGCACCACCAGCGAGTTGCGCACGGTCTCGGTCGCGTCGACCGTCGCGGCGAGCGTCACGTAGGACCGCAGGACGACGAGCGGCAGCCCGGCCTGCACCCGCTCGGCCACCTTCAACGGCGTGCCCAGCTCCCGGGCCACCGTCGTCGCGACCACGTCGGCCCGGGCGGACAGCGCGGCGAGCAGCCGCGACAGGTGCTCGGCCCGCTGCGCGGGCGCCAGCGAAGCCCACGGTTCGAACGCCGCCCGGGCAGCCGCCACTGCGGCGTCCACGTCGGCCGGCCCGCCGGCGGGCACCGTGCCGATGACCTCCTCGGTCGTGGGGTCGGTGACCTCGATGGCGTCGGCCCCGGCCGGCGCGACCCACCCGCCGTCGAGGTAGAGCCGGTCACGGCCGGCGAGATGGGGACGGTCAGTCATCAGCGACTCCTTCTAGCACTGCAAGTTAACGGGCGGGCGCGGCCGCGCGCAGCGTCTCGAACGTGGCCGCCAGGCCCGCCAACAGCGCGTCCAGGCCCAGCTCGAACGCGCCGTCGTCGACGCTGCGCTGGTGGCCGGCGAGCCGGTGGGCCTGGCTCAGGTGCGGGTAGTGCGCCGCGTACAGCTCGGGGTCCTCGACAAAGCCCCGGGCGAACGACCCGAGCGCGGAGCCGGCCACGAAGTAGCGCATGAGCGCGCCGACATGCGTGGCCCGCGCGGGCGGCCAGCCGGCCTTGACCAGCGCGCCGTAGACCACGTCGGCCATGGCCAGCGACGCGGGCCGCCGGCCGGGCCCCTGGGCCAGGTACGGAACGATGTTGGGGTGCGCCGCGAGCGCCGCCCGGTACGAGTGGGCCCAGGCGCGCAGCGCCGCCGACCAGCCCAGCGACGCGAACATCGACGTGTCCACGGCGCCGACCACCTCGTTGGCCACGGCGTCGAGCAACTCGTCCTTCGTGGCGAAGTAGTGGTACAGCGACGGGCCCGCCACGCCGAGTTCGGCGGCGAGGCGTCGGGTGGACAGCGCGTCGAGGCCCTCCGCGTCGACGAGCGCGGTGGCCGCGGCGACGATGCGCTCGTGGGTGAGCAGCGTGCGGCGCGGTCTCGCCACGGCGTCCTCCCGACTCTGGACATCAAAAAACTAACAGCGCTAGATTATAGGCCTCGCAACCGAGGCGCTAGGAGAACACTCGCATGGACCGATTCGCCGGCAGGGTCGCCGTCGTCACCGGCGCGGCGCAGGGCATCGGCGCCGCCACCGCCCGGCGGCTCGCCGCCGAGGGCGCGGCGGTGGCCGTGATCGACCTCGACCTCGACCGGGCGGAGCCCGTCGCGCAGGAGATCATCGCGGCGGGTGGCGCCGCGAAGGCGTACTCCTGCGATGTGACGGACGGCGCGGCGGTGACCGACACGATCGACCGGGTGGTCGCGGACCTGGGCAGCCTGGATGTGCTGGTCAACAACGCCGGCATCACCCGCGACAACCTGCTGTTCAAGATGCCCGCCGACGAGTGGAACGCGGTCCTCACCACCAACCTGACCAGCATGTTCCACTGCTGCCAGGCGGCCCAGAAGCACATGGTGGGCGCCAGGTACGGCCGGATCGTCAACCTCAGCTCCCGCTCGGCGCTCGGCAACCGGGGCCAGGTCAACTACGCGGCCGCCAAGGCCGGCGTGCAGGGCCTCACCGCGACCCTCGCGATCGAGCTGGGCCCGTTCAACATCACCGTCAACGCCGTCGCGCCCGGCTACGTGGCCACGGCCATGACCGCCGCGACCGCGCAGCGGGTGGGCTTCACCCCCGAGGACCACCAGAAATGGGCGGCCGAGCAGACGCCGCTGCGCCGGGTTGCCCAGCCCGAGGAGATCGCCTCGGTGATCGCGTTCCTGGCCAGCGACGACGCGTCGTTCGTCAGCGGCCAGACCCTGTACGTCAACGGCGGAGCCCGTTAACCAGAAGGAAGGAACACGATGGACTTCGCGCTCAACGATGAGGAGAAGGCGATCCGGGACACCGTCCGGGCCTTCATCCGCAAGGAGGTCATGCCCCTGGAGCAGGAGACCCTGCGCCGGGAGCGGGCCGGCCAACCCGGCCTGACCCACGACGAGCTGCGCGAACTGCAACAGCGCGCCCGCAAGTTCGGCTTCTGGGGCCTGGACACCCCCGCCGAGTACGGCGGCATGGAGCTGCCCGCCGTGCTCCAGTCGCTCATCTGGACCGAGGTCGGCCGCTCGTGGGTGCCGTTCCGGTTCGGGGGCGAGGCCGACAACATCCTGTTCCACGCGAACGAGCAGCAGAAGCGGGAGTTCCTCGTCCCGACGATCGAGGGCGAGCGGATCTCCTGCTTCGCGATCACCGAGCCGGGGGCGGGGTCGGACGCCGCGAACATCAAGCTGACCGCCCGTCAGGACGGCGACGACTGGGTCCTCAACGGCGAGAAGACGTTCATCACCAACGGCAACGACGCCGACTTCGCGATCGTCGTCGCGCGCACGGACCGCGAGCGCAAGGCCAGCGACGGCGGTGCGACCGCGTTCCTGGTGGACCGGGCGATGGGCTGGCACTCGGAGCCGATCCGGACCATGGGCGAGGCCACGCCCGCGTCGCTGGTCTTCGAGGACGTCAGGGTGCCGAGCCGGAACATCCTCGGCGAGGTCGGTCAGGGGTTCGCGCTGGCCATGCAGTGGATCGGCAAGGGCCGCTACCTCATCCCGTCGCACGCGCTGGGCTACGCCGAGCGCGCCCTGCAGATGGCGATCGACTACGCCAACACGCGGGAGACGTTCGGCGCGAAGATCTCCACGTACCAGGCGATCCAGTGGATGATCGCCGACGCGGAGACGGAGCTGGAGGCGGCCCGCTGGCTGATCCTGCGCGCCGCCTGGACCGTCGACCAGGGCCTCGACCCCCGGCACGCCAGCTCGCACGCCAAGCTGTTCGGCGCGAACATGGCCAACAACGTCATCGACAAGGTGCTGCAGATCCACGGCGGCATGGGCTACACGCGCGAGCTGCCGATCGAGCGCATGTACCGCCAGGCCCGCCTGCTGCGCATCTTCGAGGGCACCGACGAGATGCAGCGCCTGATCATCTCCCGCGACCTGCTCCGCGGCTTCACCTCGATCGGGGGTCACCTGGCGTGAGAACCTTCACCTCGATCGAGGATCTTGCGGGCGCCGTCGGGGAGCCGCTGGGCCCCACCCCGTGGTTCCTCATCGACCAGGACCGGGTCAACGCGTTCGCCGAGACCACCGGCGACCCGCAGTGGATCCACACCGACCCGGTGCGCGCCGCGTCCGGCCCGTTCGGCGGCACGGTCGCCCACGGGTACCTGACCCTGTCCCTGCTCCCCCTGCTCGCCAAGGACCTGTACCGGGTCGAGGGCGCCACGATGGGCGTCAACTACGGGCTCAACCGGGTGCGCTTCCCCGCGCCCCTGCTCGTCGGCTCCTCCATCCGGATCGCGGGCGAGATCCTGTCCGTCGAGCCCGTCCCGGGCGGAGCCCAGCTCACCGCGCGGATCACCGTCAGCACCGACCGCGGCGACAAGCCCTGCTGCGTCGCGGAGACGGTCAGCCGCGTCTACTTCTAGTTCGCTTGGAGGCGTCGTGACCACCCTGTCCCTGGCGACCGTCCTCGCCGAGGCCGCCCGCAAATACCCTGATAGGACCGCGGTGGTCGACCACGCGGGCCGCTACAGCTATGCGCAACTCTGGCAGGAATCCCTGGAGTACGCCGGGAAGCTCCGCGAACTGGGCGTGGCCCCCGGCGACACGGTGGCCCTCGTCGCGCCGAACGTGGTCGAGTTCCCCCGGGCGTACTACGGGATCCTCGCGGCCGGCGCGGCGGTCGTTCCGGTGCACCTGCTGCTCACCGCGCCCGAGATGGCCTACGTGTTGCGCGACAGCGGCGCGAAGCTCGTCGTGGCGCACTCCAGCCAACTCGCCACGGCCGCCGCGGCCGCCACCGTGGCGGGCATCGACGTGGTGAGCGTCGGGCCCCGCCCCGACGGCGGCCCAGGCTCCCTGGAGAGCGTCGACGCGGCGCCGCTGCGCTCCTATGTCAGCCGTCGTCCGGAGGACACGGCGGTCGTCTTCTACACCAGCGGGACCACCGGGGCGCCGAAGGGCGCGGAGCTGAGCCACCTCAACCTGGTGATGAACGCGCTCATCAACACGGCCGAGGCGCACGAGGCGCGCACCTCGGACGTGGTGCTCGGGTGCCTGCCGCTGTTCCACACGTTCGGGCAGACCGTGAGCATGAACGGCACGTTCCGGATGGGCGCCACCGTGGTGCTGCTGGCCCGGTTCACCGGGGACGCCGCGATCGACCTCATGGTGCGCGAGGGCGTCGACGTCTTCCACGGCGTACCCACGATGTATCTGGCCATGCTCGAGGCCGCAGCGGGCCGCGAAGCGTTGCCCGCGCTGCGGTTGTGCATCTCGGGCGGGGCGTCGCTGCCGCTCGCGGTGCTGGAGAAGTTCAACGAGGCGTTCGCCACCACCATCTACGAGGGGTACGGCCTGTCGGAGACGTCGCCGACGGCGACGACCAACCAGCCGCACTTCGGGGCGAAGCCCGGCACGGTCGGGCCGCCCATCTGGGGCGTGGAGGTCGAGGTCGCGCGCGCCGAGGTGGAGGAGGCCATCGAGCTGCTGCCGCACGGCGAGCTGGGCGAGATCGTGATCCGGGGGCACAACGTGTTCACCGGCTACCGGGGGCGGCCGGAGGCGACGGCGCAGGCGGTCGTGGACGGCTGGTTCCGCACCGGTGACCTGGGCACGAAGGACGACGACGGGTTCATCACGATAGTCGACCGCAAGAAGGACATCGTGATCCGGGGCGGCTTCAACGTGTACCCGCGCGAGGTCGAGGAGGTCCTGGCGCGGCACCCGGCGGTGGCTCAGGTGTCCGTGATCGGCGTGCCGGACCAGGTGCACGGCGAGGAGATCTGCGCGGTCGTCGTGCCGGCCTCCGCTGATCTCGATCCGTCCGCGCTGGTCGAATGGTCGAAGGAGCGGCTCGGGCGGCACAAGTACCCACGGCAGGTGCGGCTCGTCAGCGAGCTGCCCGTGGGGCCGAGCCTGAAGGTGTTGAAGCGGGAGCTGCGGGCACGCTATAGCGCCGGGACGCTATAGAGGAGGGCATGGACCTAGCCGCCCTCGAAACGGATGTGGCCCGGCTCGATGCCGTCTACCGGCCGGTGGCGACGGCGCCGATTCCGCTGGACGAGGTCGACGGGCTCGGGGAGCGCATCGCGGCGGAGCTCGCCGCGCTCGGGGTGGAGGGCGAGGCCGAGGCCGTGCTGCGGGCGGTCATCTCGCGGTACGCCGAAGGGTCGGACGACGATCGGGCGGTGATCCGAGGGCTGTTCCGGCGGTACACGTCGTTCCGGTGGGCCGCGCCGCTGCCAGGCGAATGGCATGGCGCGGCCGAGTTCCGGACACACGTGCTGCGCATCTCGGCCTGCGATCAGGGCGCGGACACCCGCGACGACCTGTTGGCCCTGCGGGCCCTGTGCGACCAGGCGCGAAAGGCCGGCATCGACCCGGCCCCGATACTCGCTGAGGTGGCGGCCCTGTCCTGCGACGAGGACCACTACGGCATGGGTTCCACGCGCGACATACTCCTCCGCTTCGCCAGCCCGTGACCTCGGAGCGCGAACTGCTCACACCGCCAGCAGGCGTGCCGCGCGGCGCTCGTCGAGACCGCCCCGCCACCCCGCCAGCGGGACAGGTATGTCTGAGCGCGGCGCGCCCCGCAGCCCCCGCGACGCCGCGTGCCGTTCGACGGTGGGGATGAACCGGTCCCACATCGGTGACAGGGCCGGACTCGGGAGCACCCCGAACTCCGAAAGGCCGATCAGAATGCCGTACCGCTGGTATTTGTCGGTGCCGGGCACGAGCTTCGCCTGAGCCAGCAGTTTCTCCAGTCCACCCGGTGTCGTTCCGGCAGGTGCCGACCTGACGAGGTCCAGCAGGGCGCGCAGCCGTGCACGGTCGGCCGCGTCCGGCTCGGGCAGCCCTTCGCTGGCCGCGGCCTCGAGGTCCGGCAGGTAGCGAACAGGAATCTCGTTCCATGCCCAGCCCAGCGACAGCCGCAGCAGCACCTCCGTCACATCGACATCCGCTGTCGGATAGAGACCGCAGTCGGGCACCCCACCCGCTTGCCGGGCCGGGGCGCCGAGGAAACGCGCCCAACCGTACGAAATGATCGTCTGGCGTCCGCGCGGGGCACTGCCCAGCCCGGCGACGAACGCCGCGAGCACCGCGTCCTCGTGCAACCTGTCCGCAGCCTCAACGGCCCGCTCGACCACCTCACGCGCGCTCCACCGGTCGATGTGGCGCACCGGCCACCCGGCGTCGCGGGCAGCGGCGAGGTCGGCGGGTGCGTCGGACGGGTCGGCTGCCTTGATCGTGCCTGCCGAGGTGAACCGGTAGCCGTAGCACCGCATCAGAACGTCCCGGTCGATGCCGCACGGAACGCGGCGGGCGACAACCATCTGGGGAGCGTACCCGATCTTGGGCGCAGCCTAGCCGCGCTCCGCTTCGCCGGTGCGGCGAGCGCGTAGGTTGCGGGCGCGGTTGCGGCAGGCGTCGAGGATGTCGGGCCGGAGCAGGTGACCGAAACCGCTGCGGTCAAGGCGCTGGACCAGCCCGTCCCGGTCGGTCCCGAGGGCCGCGGCGGTCGCGTCGAGGTCCCAGTCGTGCGCCGCGAGCTGGGACAGCAGATGGCCGCGCTTGGCCTGCGCCGCCGACAGTCGGAACGTCTTGAGGTACGCGAGCCGGCCGGCGTCGTCGGTGATCGTCTCGCCGACGTGGTTCTCTGCGTGGGGGTCGAAGGCGGGCACGAACCGGGACAGCGTGTACCTGCCCATCCGCTGCACCGGCGTGACCGTCAGGGGCCCGGTCGCCAGCAGCCCTCCGGCCATGAGGTCGTGGAACGCCGCCCAGTCGGCGCGGGCCCGGGCGAGCTGCGCACGCAGATCGGCGACGCTGTCGACCCGGCTGTCGTCGAGCCGGGCGGCGAACTCGGGTACGGCCGCGTACAGGTAGGCGTAGTGGAAGATCAGTTCGCCGTAGAAGTCCTGCAACAGGGTGGGGTGCAGCGCCCGGTAGTCGTCGGGATGGGGGACGACGAACGCGGCGGCGAGGGCGTCGGCGACGTAGAGCATCATGCCGCACTGGTCGGGGTGGATCTCGAAAACACGGAGGGCGTCGTCGAGACCGGCGATGGCCGCACCGGAGTAGCTGGCCTCGACCCGGGGCGACAGGCCACGGGTGACGGCCTGGCGGGTCCACTCCTGCCACGCGATGGTGGGGCCACCGAACTGCAGCGCCAGGTAGCCCTCCATGGCCATGTGCAGGGGCAGGAACCGCAGCCGCTGCCTGTCCTCGCGGCGGGCCATCCGGCGACGGAACGCCAGCGTCATCGCCGTGGGCGTGCCCGTGTCGAGCAGTTGGGTGCCGTAGGCGGCGGCAGGGGTGGCGTCGGTGGTCCAGGTCGCCACGAACGCGTGCGGGACGAACGACAGGTACGCCCGGCGCGGCGCGGTCCGCACCACCGACAACCAGTCCTCGTAGAGGCGGGCGTGCAGGCGGAGGTCGCTGATGGGGTCGGCGCGCAGCAGCGGGACGAGGCGCACCCCGCCCCACGTCTGGGCGGGCGCGACCGTCAGCCCGGTGAGTGCGATCCCGGTGCTCACGGCGCGACCTCCGACGCGACGAGGAAGCGCTCGACCCGGTCGGCGAGGTGGCGACGCAGCTCGGCGAAGTTGGCCTGGCCGGTGGCGAAGCGGGCCAGCTCGATCAGCGCCGGGGCGTCCTCGGCGTCGCGGATACCGACGGTCGCCACGGTCGGCGCGAGGCGGCGCACGTCGAACGTGTCGGCGTCGTACACCGGGTTGAGGTGCACGACGTCCGTGGCCCGGTGGGGGTCCAGGCGGGTGGCCCACACGCGCAGCACCTCGGCGGCCGCGCCGGGCGGGGCGTTGTCCCAGCCGTCGGAGACGATGACGAGCCGTTCGGGACGGCGCTCGAGGCCGTCGAGGAGACGCTCGCCCAGATTGGTGGCACCCAGCGGGTGTACGAGCAGCGGGTCGCCCCGGTGGGTCAGCCACAGGCCGGCGTACTCGGTGGCGAGCACCTCCAACAGGTAATGGGTGGCCAGGGCGACGGCGAGCGGCCGGCGGCGCTTGGTGCCGGAGCCGGCGGCGGAGTAGCTGTCGTCGAGGACGGCGACGACCCGGCCCCAGGTGCCCGCCTGCCGGCGGGCCGCCCGCCGGGCGGCCGCGCGCAGCGCGTCGGTCAGCTCGTCGCGGCGCCGGACTCGCTCGGGCCGCGACAGCGACAGGACGTAGGTGGCCAGTCGGGTCAGCGGCGCCGTGGCGAGGTCCATGGTGACCGCGTCGGCCCGGTGCCGCTCGGCGCTCGCCTGCAGCCGCAGGCGCTCGGTGTCGGTGAGCTTCGGCGCGATGCCCGTCAGGAAGCGCCTGCGGTCGATACCGTGCCGCGCGGCGAGCCCTTCGGCGACGGTGTACGGCAGGTCGTACAGGGCGCGCTGCTCGTAGTGGGCGCGCCGCCAGGACTCGAGCAGGGGCGTGTCGTAGCGCTTCGGCCGGCGCCAGTCGAACAGGACCGTGCCCACCTCGGCGGGCAGCGCCAGGTGGGCGTGCCGGGCGACGACGGACAGCGATCGGCGGTACTTGACCGCGTCGAAGGCCGGGTCGGGCCGGGCGTTCACCCAGTCCCGCATGATCGCCCGGGTGCGCCGGTTGTTGACGCCGTGCCGGCGCAGGTCACGGAACGCGGCGTACACCCGCTGCGGCGGCAGCGTACGCAGTCGCGCCGCGATCAGCCGCCCCTCCACCGCCCGCTGGCCGGCCGTCGCGGACCGCGCCGTGCGCAGCAGGTTCGTCACGACCATGGCGGCGTTGCGGTCGTTGATGTCGAGGGCGAGCGTCGCCGTGTACAGGTCGCGGTAGTTACCCAGGACGTACTCGTGCAGGAAGTCCAGCGACAGACGCTGTTCGGCGGCAGTGGAGCGGAACTCACGCTGGCCCGTCGACGCGATCGCGGCGTTGACGAACATGACCACGTCCTCGCACGCGACCCGGTCCGCCTGCGACATCACCGCCACCAACCTCCCACGGGTGCCGCGGCGCCGGCCGGGGAATGGCGGCACGAACTGCGAAGCATCGCTTCAGAGGCGGGTTCCGGAAGTCGCACCGGAGTCCCGCGGCCGGCCGGGCCACGATACCGACAACCGTCGCGACGCCGCGACGAGATAACCGGCTTTGCACCGTCGTCGAATGTGTCCGTAAGGTCGGCTAAGAACGCGGTCGCAGCGTAAGGAGTGCCCGACCATGATCCTTCCGAAGGTCCGGGACCCCCGCTTCATCACGATCCGTCGTGGGGGGACCCTCACCGATCCGGATCATCACCTGCTGGCCCTGTGGGCGGCGACCTGCGCCGAGCATGTCCTGCACCTGTTCGCGGCAGTGCGGCCGCACGACCGGCGACCGCGGGAGGCGATCGAGTCCGTCCGTGCCTGGGCGCGCGGTGAGGTCCCGATGACGCAGGCGCGCACGGCGGGCGGTCACGCCATGGGTGCGGCCAGGGACCTGCGTGGGGCGGCACGGCACGCCGCGTACGCCGCCGGCCAGGCAGCGGTCGTCGCGCACGTGGCCGCGCACGAACTCGGCGCGGCGGCCTATGCGATCAAGGCCGTCCGCGCCGCCGTGCCGCCCAGCGAGAGCGAGGCCGCCGGCCAACGGGAGTGCCGCTGGCAGCAGGCCCAGCTCCCGCCGGCGATCCGCGACCTCGTTCTCGACGACCAACGGCTGCGCAACGACATCTGCTGGTCCGTGTTCGACGTCCCGAACGACGTTCAGTCATCCGGCAGCCCGATGTCCGCCTTCCACGCGTCGAGCGCCGCCTTGAACTCGGCCTCGGCGGTCGCGCGCCCTACTCGGTGAAGTCCGGGGCCGAGCGGCGGGCGTGTTCGACGCGCCCCTTCGGCTCCTCCCACTCCTCCTGCCGCCCGAGCGCGGTCAGATCGAGCAGCCCGTACGCGCCGCCGCCCGCCTCCGTGCCGCGCCCGAACGTCGAGTACGTGTGGAAGATGTCGTCGCCGTCGCGGAGGAAGCAGCTCAGGCCGGGCTGCTCCGACGGCTGGTTGGCGGTGTCGAGCAGCCACTCCATGCCGTGCGTCTGCAACTCCTCCGGCCCCCGGTAGTTGAACATGACCGGCCGGACCGACGCGTCGATGGTCACGTGGAAGTCGTAGTTGAAATCCGACCCCAACGACGAGTACCAGGGCACCGTCCAGCCCTTCTCCGTGCGGTACTTCTCGATCTTGTCGAGCGGGGTGCGGGACACCAGGACGTACCGGGTCCGGCGGTTGCGGAGGTTGTTGAACAGGCCGTCGGAGAGCTCGTTGATGCCGGCCGTGCACGAGGGGCACGCGGCGTCCCAGTCGGGGCCGAACATGACGTGCTGGACGATGAGCTGCCGCATCCCCGCGAAGAGGTCCGACAGGCGGGCAGGCCCGTCCGGGCCTTCGAAGACGTAGTGCTTGTCTATCCGCACCATCGGCAGCTCGCGGCGGGCGGTGTTGAGCGCGTCGCGCGCCCGGGTCAGCTGCTTCTCGCGGGCGAGCAGCTCCTTGCGGGCCGTCAGCCACTCGTCGCGGGACACCACTGTGGGCAAAGCCATGATCGAACCTCTCTGCGTCGTGTCGTTCAGACGTTGCGCAGATACCGACGATCGGGCGGTCGCTGAATCATCGGTGCGGCGGCAGGTGATCCGGCAGGCCGAACGCCGGGTACAGCTCGGCGGTGTCGAGGAAGGCGTGGATCTCGGCGACCCGGCCGTCGACGACCTCGAGGACCTGCAGCGACCAGGGCCTGTGACCGCCGTCCGGGTCCGGCCGGTACTGCCCGAAGGCGGGCGCGCCGTTCGCCGACGTGGGCACCAGGCGCGAGCCGCGGCACTCGGCGCCGGGGCCGAGCAGGAACCGGCCGATGCTGTCGGCGCCGCGCAACCACAGCGCGTACGGCGGCATGGCGTGGATCGCGTCGTCGTGCAGCAGTGTCACGAGGGTGTCGATGTCGTAGCGCTGGAACGCGTCGACGAAACGGGCCACGAGGTCCCGCTCCGCTTTACCCAGGTCCGGCTGGGCGGCCCGCGCGGCCGGCAACACCCCTCGGGCGCGCTGCAGCGCGCTGTTGACGGCGGCCACGCTGGTCTCCAGCAGGGCGGCGGCCTCGACTGCCGGCCAGCGCAGCACGTCGCAGAGGATCAGCGCGGCGCGCTGCCGGGCAGGCAGGGCCTGCAGCGCCGCGACGAACGCCAGCCGCACACTCTCGCGGGCCTCGAACAGCTCGGCGGGGTCGGCGCCGACGGGCAGGACCCGCTCGTCCGCGATCGGCGACACCCAGGAGCCCGCTGGCAGCAGGTCCAACACCGCGGGGACCGCGTCCACGGCCGGCCCCAGCTCCATGGGCAGTGCCCGGCGGCGCCGGCCGCGCAGCATGTCGAGGCACACGTTCGTGGCGATCCGGTAGAGCCAGACCCGCACGCTGGAGCGACCCTCGAACCGCTCCTGCGCCTGCCAGGCGCGCAGCATCGTCTCCTGCACCGCGTCGTCGGCGTCGAACCCCGACCCGAGCATCCGGTAGCAGTAGCCCGTCAGCTCCCGCCGATAGGTCTCCAGATCGTCCGTCACCCGCGCGCTCACCGTCACGGTCGCGATGCTAACCACGGGGTACGACACGGTAGGCTCGCCTGCCGTGTCCACCGACCTGCTGCTGAAGCTGGTCGCGATCTTCGCGGTGATCGCGATCGGGTTCGCGGCCGGACGCGCCGGCGTGGTCGGGCCGAACGCGGCCGAGACGCTCAGCGCCGCGACGTTCAATATCTTCGCGCCGGCGCTGCTGTTCCGGACGATGGCCGGGGTGTCGCTGGCCACGCTGCCGTGGCGGATGCTCGCGGTCTACTTCGTGCCGACCGTACTCCTGATGTTGGGGGTTTACGGGTGGCAGAAATGGCGCGGGGGCGACGGGGTGGGGCCGGTCGTGCGGGGCCTCTCGGTGACGTTCAGCAACATGGTGCAGCTCGGCATCCCGGTGGTCACGGCGCTGTTCGGCACCGCGGGGCTGACCCTGCACATCGCGCTGATCAGCCTGCACGCGGTCATCCTGCTGACCACGGCCACGGTGCTCGCCGAGATCAGCCGCAACGACGGGCGGTCGCTGATCGGGCAGACCGTGCGGCGCAGCCTCATCCACCCGGTGACGCTGCCGATCCTGCTCGGCCTCGCCTACCACGCGACCGGCCTGCCGATCCCGGGCGTGATCGACGACGTGCTGGCCGGCCTGGGCGTCGCGGTCGTCCCGCTCAGCCTGGTCACCATCGGTCTCAGCCTCCAGCAGTACGGGCTGCGCGGCTCCGGCCGGACGGCGGCGGGCCTGGCGCTGACCAAACTGGTCGTGCACCCGCTGCTGGTGCTCACCACGGCCTGGCTGGTCGGGCTGCGCGGCCTGCCGCTGACCATCGCGGTGCTGTGCGCGGCCCTGCCGACCGGCGCGAACGTGCTCCTGTTCGCGGGCCGCTACAGGTCCCACCAGGGTGAGGCCACGGCGACGATCGTGTTCGCCACCTTCGCGTACGCCGTGACGGTCACCGCCTGGCTGTTCGTCGTGACGTAGCGGTCAGGCCCGCCGACGGACCGTCCGCACGGTCAGCACGACGGTCGTCACGCCCGCGACGAGGCTGACGACCAGGTAGGTCACCCACGTCGCGTCGGTCACGCCCGTGTCGGAGAGCAGGCCACCGACCGACCAGAGGGTGCCGACCAGGCCGGCGAGGAACACATACGTCCCGAACGCGGCACCCGTTCCCAGGCCGACCACACTGCGCACCCGGGCCGGCGGCCGCAGCGCCAGCGTCACCACGACGACGGCGACGGCCAGGCACAGTCCGATGACCAGCGTGCCGAAGACGAACAGGAAGTACGGAACAACCTCGCCCATCCCGGCGCTCGCCGACATGGTCGCGATCGAGACGCCGCACCAGACGTAGAGCGCGACCAGGAACAGCGCGTTCCAGGCGAACACCGTCCTGATGGCTACGGCGAGGGGTGTCCGAGCTGACATGGCGCGAGCATGACCAGGAAAACGATCACTGTCAACGCCGCCCTACAGTTCATCGTCGCGGACTCCGCCGCCGTGCTCGACCGACGCCACTGGATCCCGAAGGATGTGGTGACACGTCTCATCGAGTACGGGCACGTCGACGTGGTGCGGCGGCTCGCCGGTGAGGGCGAGTGGACCTGCGTGGTCGCCATGGCACGGCTGCTGTGTGACGAGGGTCAGGGCGACGCGGCGGTCGGCCTGCTCCGCCCGTTCGCGGACACCGGATGGTGGACGGCGACGAAGACTCTCTCGCCGTAACTCTCGCGGATCTGGGCCGCGCGGACGAAGCGATCGCCGCCATGCCGCCTGTCGACGTCCGCCCACGGCAGCCGGACTTCACGCTGTTCCTCCGTCGCGGGGACGGCGTCTGGAAGGTGTGCGCCCCGGCCGAGGACGAGATGCCCGCCGGATAGCGCTATCTGCCGCGCCGGCGCGGCGGCGTGCGCCGGTCTGCGCCGGCCCTGGCCTTCGCCGGCGGCAGCTTCGGGGTCGGCTCGGTCCGGCCGCGCGTGCTGTTCGCGGTGCGGCCACGGACGATGCCGATCATCTCCTCGACCAGGTCGGTATGCCCGTCGCGCGGCCAGACGAGCCCGACCGAGGAGGTCGGGGCGTCGGTGAGGACCCGGTAGGTGACGTCCCTACGGTGGTGCAGGCGGGCCAGCGACTGCGGGACGACGAGGACGCCCGCCTCGGAGGCCACCCACTCGACGGCGGCGGCCGTGGTCTGCGGCCGGTCGCCGGCGGTGTTGGCGGGCGCCCAGGTGAGCACGTCGTCCAGCGGCCGCAGCACCGTCTCGTCGGCCAGATCGGCAATGGTCAGCTCGTCGGCCGCGGTGAGCACATGCTCGCGGGCCACGACGACGACCGTCGTCTCGGTGTACAGCGGGATGGCGTGGAACGTGTCGGGGTCGACCGGCAGCCGGACGAGCCCGGCGTCCGCGCGCTCGGTCAGCACCGACCCCGCCTCGGCGGCCTCGGCGGTAACCAGCGTCAACGCCACCCCCGGCTGCCGCTCCGACCACATGCGGCTCCACTTGTCCATGGTCACGCCGGGGACGATGAGCAGGCGGAACGTCGAATCGGACATCCCGCTCAGGGTACCCGTGGCCCGTCCGGGCGCCGCCGCTAGGCTGACGTGGTGACCAAGCCGAAGAAGTCCCAGGTGATGAAGCCCGCCACGGCGGCGGAGAAGCTGGACGTGTACCTGCCGGCGACGCCTCGGGAGTTCCAGGACGGCATGATCTCCCGCGAGGAGCTCGACGAGCTGCAGCGCAACCCGCCGCAGTGGCTGTCCGACCTGCGCCGGGACGGGCCGCACCCGCGCAATGTGGTCGCCGCCCGGCTGCGCGTGTCCAACAGCGGGCTGGCGCGTGGCGGCATCACCGAGCCGCTCACCACGGCGCAGATCGCCGACCTGACCGCCGACCCGCCGGAATGGCTCCTGCGCGAGCGCGAGACCCACGCCGAGACCCGCCGCGAGGAGCAGCGCCTCCGCGAACGCCGCGAGAACGACGACCGCGCCCCGACGAGCCGTCCCCGTGGACGCCAGCCCTCGGTGCGTGGCGAATAAGGGTCGCTATACGGTCCACAATCGCCACACCCGGAACCCGGTCAGCGGACCGATTCGCGGTAGCGGGCGGGGCTCACGCCGGTGTGGCGCTTGAAGGCCTTGGAGAACGCGAACGCCGAGTCATAGCCGACCTCGCGGGCGACCGTGTCGAGCGGCGCTGAGTTGGCGCGCAGCACCTGCTGGGCGCGCACCATGCGCCACCGCGTGAGGTAGGTCAGCGGCGGCAGGCCCACCTGCTCGGCGAACCGCCGCGCGAACGCCGCCCGCGACAGGCCCGCGACCGACGCGAGCTGGCCGACGGTCCACGGCGCGGCCGGGTCGGCGTGCACGGCGACCAGCGCGCGCCCGAGCACCGGGTCGGCCAGCGCGGCGAGCCACTGCGGACACGCGCCCGGATTGGTCGCGCACCAGGTACGCAGCAGGTACGCGAACATCGCGTCGACCAGCGACGACACGATCGTGGTGGAGCCCGGGCCGGGCCGCTCGACCTCCGAGGCGAGCAGGTCGACGAGCGCGCGCAGCTGCGGGTCGGCGCCCCGGCTGGCCGGCAGGTGCATAACCGCCGGTAGGGAACCGAGCATCGGGTGCTGCGGGGCGGCCTGGGTGAGCAGGTAGGCCCCGCACAGCAGGGTGCTGCGCGCCCCATCCCCGCCGAACTCGGCGGAGGCGATCGCCTGTCCGGGCGGGTGGGCGTCGGCGAGCGAGCCCAGCTCCACCGGCGGCGTGGCCGGATCGTCGCCCAAGGTGTGCGTGGATCCGTGCGGCAGCAGCGCGACGTCACCGGGGTCGAGGCGCAGCGGCGCGTGGCCGTCCACCGTGAGCCACGCGGAGCCCTGCATCGCCACGTGGAACACAGCCGCCCCGGGGAAGATCATGCGCAGCGCCCACGGGGTCCGGCCCACCGTGCGCGCCGAAACGGGCCGGCCCACCTGTCCCGCCGCCAACACCTCGCTGAGCGCGTCCATGGACTACACCATAGCGCTTCCCAGAAAAGACGATCAGACATGGGTACGCGCGAAACTGCCATGGCACGTCTCGCCTACAACGGCAATGGTGGACGTCGTAAAGGTAACCAAGGGGAGGCGGAAACACATGGGCAGCGAATACCTCGTCGTAGGGGCGACCGGGATGGTCGGCCGGCACGTGGTGACGGAGTTGGAGCGCCGCGACGTGGCGGTGCGCCCGGCGGGCCGGGCGGGCGCCACGGTCTTCGACTGGGACAAGCCCGGGACGTGGGCGCCGGCACTGGCCGGGGTCGAGCGCGCGTACGTGCTGTGGCCGCAGGGCACCACGCAGCCGCAGCACCGGATGGCGGAGTTCGTCTCCGCCGCCGCGGACACATCGCTGCGCCGGCTGGTCCTCCTGTCGGCGTACGGGGTGGACCGGGCCGACGGGTCCGGCCCGCGCAAGGCGGAGCAGGCGGTGCAGGACAGCGGGCTGGACTGGACGATCCTGCGCCCCAACTGGTTCCTGCAGAACTTCTCGGACGGCATCTTCGCGCCGGGCATCCGGGAGCGCCGCGTCATCGAGGCGCCGGCCGGCGACGGCCTCGTGTCCTTCGTGGACACGCGGGACATCGCCGCGGTCGCGGCGACGGCGCTCACCGGCGACGGGCACACGGGCGAGGGGTACACGATCACGGGTCCGACCGCGGTCACGTTCGCGGACGTGGCCGCGGCGATCTCGGGCGTCATCGGGGAACCGGTCGGCTACCGCGACGCGGACCCGGCCGGGACGCGGGCGGGCCTGCTCGCGGCGGGCGTCGCGCCCGACTACGCCGACCTGCTGCTGGGGCTGTTCGCCGGCATCGTCGCCGGGCACAACCCCACGGTGACCGACGTGGTGGAGCGGGTCACCGGCCGGCCGGCACGCGACGTCGCGACGTACGCCCGGGACAACGCCGCGGCCTGGTGACGTCGGATGCGGGGGTGTGGCGGTGCCGCACCCCCGCACCGGTCACGGTCCGTCCGAGGTGAGCACCCACGCCGTGGGCAGCAGCCCGGGCGGCACGCCGTCGAGGACCAGACCGGCGTTGCGGCCGGGCTCCACGACCCCGGTGGCCCCGAAACGGGTGCACACAGAGGTCCTGATGTCGCGGACGGTCACCTCGTGCCGGGCCGTACCGTCGCCGAGCCAGAGCCGGTCGCCGAGGCGGACCGGGCCGTCGGCCACCCGCCCGGTCACGATCAGGCCGAGGCCGGGCGCGACGAACGCGTCCTCGACCACCATCCGGGCCGTCACCGACCCCGCCAGGCCATCTCCCAGAACGCCAGCTCGTACTCGGTGGAGATCCGGAACGCCGCGGTGGCCGCCGCGCGGTCCGCGTCGCCGCCGGCGGACACGAGCCGGTCGAGCAGTACGCGGCACCACTCGGCCTCGGCCAGCATCTCCGGGTCCACGTAGGACTCGATCCACGGCCGGTAGCGGTCCGCGACCCCCTCCGGCCGCGCCAGCAGGTGCTGCCCGATGTCCGTGTAGGCCCAGTAGCAGGGCAGCATGGCGGCCACCAGCTCGACGAACGACCCCGAGTACGCGGTGCGCACGAGGAAGTCCGTGTACGCGCGCGCCGTGGGCGCCAGCGTCACCGCGTCCAGCTCGGCGGCCCCGACGCCGAGTCCGGCGGCCAGGCCGCGCAGCGTCGCCATCTCCACGTTCAGGGTGATCCGCGCAAGGTCCGTGAAGTGCCGCATCGCTTCCAGGTCGGTCGCCCGGGCGGCCGTGAGCAGCAGGAACCGCGAGTACTCCCTGAGGTAGCCGTAGTCCTGGCGCAGGAAGAACGCGAACCGCTCGGCCGGCAGGCTGCCGTCGGCGAGGCCGAGGACGAACGGGTGCTCGAACTGCGCCCGCCAGGTGTCCGCCACCGCGTCGCGGATCTCCAGGCTCGGGCGGAGTGCGGTAGTGACCAAGATGACCTCCCCGCACCTCACCCTACCGGCCCGTCCGGGTGGACATCCTCACGCGAGGGTCCCCAGTCGGTAGGTGCGCGCGGCCGTGCCCGCGAAGACGTCCGGATCCGGCGCGACTACACCGTCGTCGACCTGTGCGGCAACCTGCGCGCCGCCCGCGTGGAGCGCACGGTGCTCGTCGAGACGGGCAGCTGCGACCTCGCCGAGACCCGCGGTCCGCGCCGGATCGGCGAGCCAGGCGTAGTCGGCCGTCCAGAGGTGGTGGTGCGCATCGATGATCAAGGGGGTTTTCCTCTGGGCGGGGATTCTGCCGCGCGGACCGCAACAGGTTGGTGACCACGGCAAAGTCACCCGATCGTGTCCTATCGAGAGACTGGAGTCGATTCCATCCACAATCGACGCTAGAGTGTGTCGCCGCCGTATGGCGCGACCAATCGCCGCAAGGCGCCCGGGAGGACATCATGACGAGTACGGCGGAGCCGACCTACTACGAGCAGGTCGGCGGCGGTCCGGCCGTACAGCGCCTGGTGGAGGTCTTCTACGACCTCGTCTGGTCCGACCCGCAGCTGGCCGGCTACTTCGTCGACGCCGACCGCGACCGGCTCAAGGTGCACCAGGCCAGGCTCATCGCGGGGGTGCTCGGCGGCCCGAAGGAGTACACGGGTCGCGAGCTGGCCGAGGCGCACCAGGGCCTGCACATCACCAGCGACGACTACGACCGCGTGGTCGAGCACCTCGTCGCCGCCTGCGCCAAGCTCGACGTGCCGGGCCACATCGTGGCGGCGGTCGGCGACGTGCTGGCCGACGTGAAGCCCACCATCGCGACCGGTGGGGCGGGTCGCCCGTAGTGGACGTCGACCGGTTGCGGGCATCGTGGGCCGCCGTCGCGGCGCACGGCGCTCAGGTCCCCAGCTACTTCTACTCGTACCTGTTCATCGCCCATGAGGAAGTGCGGGCGATGTTCCCGGCGGGCATGTCCGACCAGCGCGTCAAGCTGGTGACCGCGCTGGGTGAGATCGTCTCCAACGTGGACCAGCCCGAACGGCTGGTCCGGTTCGTCGAGGCGCTCGGTCGCGACCACCGCAAGTTCGGCGCCGAGGTGGCGCACTACGACGCGGTCGGCGAGGCGCTCATCGCCACGCTCGCCCACTTCCTCGGCGAGGACTGGACGCCGGCCCTGGCCGACGACTGGACGGCCGCCTTCGGCGTCATCGCGCGCACCATGCAGGACGCGGCCGCCCGGGCCAACCAGGTCTCGCCGGCGTTCTGGATGGCCGAGGTGGTCGAGCACAGCCGCCGCAACGCGCACCTGGCGGTGATCACCGTGCTGCCGGAGTCGCGCATCCACTACCAGCCCGGGCAGTCGGTGTCGGTCGAGTCGCACCTGCGCCCGAAGGTCTGGCGCCACTTCTCCCCCGCCAACGCCCCGCGCCGCGACGGCACGATCGATTTGCACGTGAGCAGCATCCCGGGCGGCGAGCTGAGCCCGGCGCTCGTGGTCAACCTACGCAAGGGCGACGCGCTGCGGATCGGGTCGCCGATCGGCGACCGGCTCACCCTACCCGCCGAGGAGGACCGCGACCTGCTGCTCATCGCGGGCGGCAGCGGGCTGGCGCCGCTGAAGGCGGTGCTGGAGCAGGTGGCGTCCACCCGGCCACGCCCGGTCACCCTCGTCATGGGCGTCCGCCACTCCCGCGACCTGTACGACCTGGACTCCCTCGTCGCCCTCGCGCAGGGCCGGCCCTGGCTCACCGTGCGGCCGGCCGTCAGCCACGAGCCGACCGCTGACCCCGGCGTCGAGCTCGGCGACGCGGTGGACGTCGCGCTGCGCTACGAGCGCCCCCGCAACAACCTGATCACCTACGTGTGCGGCTCCGACCCCATGGTCCGGGGCACGCTCAAGTCGCTGGCCGAGGCCGGCTGGCCCACGAACCCCGACGCGGTCCGGCACGAGGACTTCGACGCTCGTGGCTACCGACCGTCGCCGGCGCCGGCTGAGATCCATGGCTGACCGAACCGTCCACCCGACGCCCGTGCGGCGCCCCGGCCCGAGCGAGGTCCACCCATCATGAGCCAGAACCACGACGGCTACCGGCGACCGCGCGTCCGGCCGGATGACGTGATGCACCGGGAGTTCACGCTGAGCTCCCGCCTCGGTGGCCGCGGCTACGACCTCGGCGAGGTACGCGACTTCCTCCTGATGGTCGGCGACGAGCTGCGCTCGCGCGACGAGGAGATGGCCATGCTGCGGCAGGAGAACCGCCGCCTCAAGGACTGGTACCGCCAGCGTGGCGAGGACCCGGCGATCCGCAGCCAGCGCGAGGTGACCGCGGAGGCCATCGGCATCATCGCCCGGGCACAGGAGCAGGCCGAACGCGAGTTGGGCGCGGCCCGCGCCCAGGCGGCGGCCGAGATCAACGACGCGCAGACCCAGGCCGCGTTCATGATCGCCGAGGCGCGCGAGGAGGCGGACCGGGCCGCCGCGACGTACCGCCGCGCGGCGGGTCCGTCCTACGAGGCCGGCGAGGAGTCGCGCCTGCGGCTGCACGCCATGCTCAACGTGATCATGCGCAACGTGGTGGCGTTGGGTGACAATGCCCAGGCCATCGCCGAGGTGATCAAGCACGACATGAACCTGCTGGTCCAGGACCAGAACCAGTCGGCTCCGGCGCGCGGCCACGCCTGGCAGTAGGGCTAGCCACAGTCCAAAGAGGCCGGTCTCCCGCATGGGCGCGGTGCCCCGCGCTGCCTAACGTTTCTCCTGGTAGGAACATCCACTGACCAGGAGGAACCATGCGCGTCATCCCCGGACTGGCCGTCGTCACGGCGGGCGTCCTGACCCTCGCTCTCACCGGCTGCGCGGTGGGCGGGCCGCTCCAGACCGAGAACCAGAGCCAGGAGTACGCGGAGAAGATCACCCGCGTGGAGCTGACCGCCCACTCGGGCGACGTGAGGTTCGCCCCGGCCGCCACGGAGACCGTCTCGGTCGCGCGACAATTGCGCTGGCGGGCCGAAAAGCCCAAGGTGACCGAGACAGTGAACGGAAGCACGCTGCGGATCTCCGTCACGTGCCCGAAGATAGGCACATGCGAGGTGGACTACGACCTTAAGGTCCCGACCGCCGCGTCGGTTCAGGTCCGCACGGACTCGGGCGACATCACGCTCGCCGGCATCACCGGCGACCTCGACGTGGGCACCGACTCGGGCAACGTGACGGTCGACGACGCGGCCGGCACAGTGCGGGCGGAGACCGACTCGGGCGACGTCAAGGGCGGAGGGCTCCGGTCGGCCGACGTCGCGGCCCGCACGGACTCCGGCGAGGTCAGGCTCACGTTCGTGGCCGCGCCGTCGGCGGTGACCGCGACGTCCTCGTCGGGCGACGTCACGGTCGCCGTGCCGGCGGTCGACGGCGGGTACCGGGTGCGGGCCGGGACCGATGCGGGCAGCCGGACGGTCACGGTCGTCGGGACGGCCGCCTCGACGCGCGCAATCACGGCGCAGACCGACTCCGGCGACGTGACGGTGCGTTGAGCGGACTGACCTCGATAGTCAGGAGGCGCACGTATGAGGCCGCGCGAGCGCGTTGTCGGGACCGCCACCACGGCGGCGGTCCTGGCTCTCACCTTCGGCATCCCGGCGACACCTGCCGGCGCCGGACCCGCGACCGAAACCAGGTACACCGTCCTGGCCGAGGAGAACGTCAGCCTCGCCGACGCCGCGACCGCCATCGAGTCCGCTGGTGGCACAATCCTCGCCGCCAACGCCGGCGTGGGCATGTTCCGGGTGGTGTCCACCGACTCGGACTTCGCCGCCGCGGCGGCGGCAGCTCCGCAACTGGTCGGGGCCGCCACGCAGACCGTCATCGGGCGCTGGCCGCGCAAGCCCACGACGGTGGAACGGGAGCGCGCCACGGCCGGTGCGGCCGGCGCCGCACGCAAGGCCGGAACGGGGGCCGATCCGCTGGACGGCCGTCTGTGGGGCCTGCCGATGATCCGCGCCACCAGGGCACACGCGGTGAGCCGCGGCGACAAGCGCGTCACGGTCGGCATCCTGGACACCGGCATCGACGCCAGCAACCCGGACATCGCGCCGAACTTCAGTTGGTCGCTGTCGCGCAACTTCGCCCGGGACATCGTCGACGTCGACGGTGAGTGCGAGGTCGCGAGCTGCCTCGACCCGGTCGGCACCGACGATCACGGCCACGGCACGCACGTCGCCGGCACGGTCGCCGCCGCGGCCAACGGCGTGGGCATCACGGGGGTGGCCCCCAGGGTGACGTTGGTGGAGCTCAAGGGCGGCCAGGACGCCGGCTTCTACTTCCTGGAGCCGGTGATCAACGCGATCACCTACGCGGCGGACGCCGGCATCGATGTGATCAACATGTCGTTCTTCACCGACCCGTGGCTGTTCAACTGCGCCGCGAACCCGGCCGACTCGCCGCAGGCGCAGGCCGAGCAGCGCGTCATCATCGCCGCACACGTCCGCGCGCTCACGTACGCGCACCGGCGCGGCGTCACGCTCGTCGCCGCGCTGGGCAACGAGCACATGGACCTGGGCAGCCCGCGGACCGACGTGACCAGCCCGAACTACCCGGTGGACACCGCGTACCCCCGCGAGATCGACAACAGGACCTGCCAGATCATGCCGACCGAGGGTCCGTTCGTGATCGGAGTGTCCTCGCTCGGCCCGTCGGAGAGGAAGTCCGACTTCTCCAACTACGGAAAGGAACAGATCACCGTCGGCGCGCCGGGCGGCTGGTTCCGGGACGGCTACGGCACGGACACGTACCGCACCAACGGCAACATGATCCTGTCGTCGTACCCGAAAAAGGTGCTACAGGAGGAGGGCAGCGTCGACGCCGACGGCAACGTGTTCCCCGAGGCCGAAGGGGCGGTCTTCAAGAACTGCACCAAGGACGGCAGGTGCGGCTACTACACCTTCCGGCAGGGCACCTCGATGGCGTCCCCGCACGCGGCCGGCGTGGCCGCGCTCATCGTGAGCCGGTTCGGCCGCAGGGACCACCGGCACCCGGGCCTCACGATGGACCCGAACCGGGTCGAGCGGGTGCTGACCGGCACCGCGGCAGAGCATGCTTGTCCCGAGCCGCCGCTGCAGAGCTACGCCAACGAGGGACGCCCCGCCGAGTTCGACGCGCTCTGCGTCGGCGGCAAGGCCTTCAACGGCTTCTACGGCTCCGGGATCGTCGACGCGTACGCGGCGGTCACCTACCGCGGCTGAGACAGTGCGTCCGTGACAGGTGCGCTCCTTACGCCGTACGAGATGGTCTTTGACGGGCCCGCGGACGGCAACCCGTTCGCGGACGCCGAGCTCACGGTGGTTTTTCAAGCCCGTCGTCGTCGACGAATGCCGTCGGTCGCTGGTCCCGCCCGGAAGATCGCCGTTTCGGGGCAGAAACCCCTGCCACAGCGCGGTTCGTACCCCGAACGCCGATCATCCCTGCCAACCACGTGCCTCCCCTGACCTTGGGTGTCCAACGTTTGCACCGAGTCGTGTCAGGGTGACAGGGACGGTGGCAACATCGATGGCCATCGTCTCGGGGCGGGGTGTGGACATCACATACTTCCGTCATGACGAAGCTGGCGGCGGGGTTCATGGCGGTGGCTCTGACCGTGCTCGTCGCCGGCTGCGGGGATGACGAGCCCGCCACCGAGCCGGCCGCGGTAGCGCAGCCCGGGCTGCCGGTCGCGGCCGCGGAGGCGGTCCTCGCCGCGTTCGACCAGGCGGACTCGGCCGCGTCGAGCGCCGCTGACCCGAACGGGCTCAAGGCGCAGGAGATGACCCCGTCGCTGGACATCAGCCTCGCCGCCGCCAACCGCGCCAGACATGCCAAGCGGACGCCGCCGGCCTTCCGGCACACCGAGCCGGGCTTCGCCATCCCGGCCGGCGACGCGACCTGCTTCCTGGTCGTCGCCTCGCTGCGGGTCACCGGCACCGAACTGTCGCTGGCGGACGTCACCCAGTTCGTCCGGCAGGACGGCGGCGGCTGGAAGGCCAGCCACAACGTCAGCATCAACCAGGCGACGACCGCGCAGGCCCGGACGCTGGCCGGGCGACCCGCGCTGCCCACGACCACGCTCCTCGACGAGCCGCGCCGGCAGGGGCTGGTCGCCGAGGTATTCAACCGCACCATCGGCGCCGACGGCGCCAACCTGTCCGTACTGGCCAGCAGCAACCTGCTCGACCGGCAGTTCGCGGCCGGGTGGGAGGTCTACCAGCAGCAGCTCGGCGCGCACGGCATGACCGCGACGCGGAAGCTGGTCGGCGCCGAGTGGTCGCAGTGCGCGGCGCGGACCGACGCGGGCGTGTTCACGTTCCTGACGATCCGGGCGGCCGACACGGTCGCCGGCAGCGGCGGCAAGCCGGCCACCCTCGCGCCGCCGAGCCCGGACCTCATCGGGCTGGGCAAGGACGCGCCGGTCACCGCTCCGAGCATCACCATCTCGCGGGTCCAGGTGTTCCTGCTGTTCGTGCCCACGGCCGCCGGGCAGGCGGCGACCCTGCTCGGCCTGGGCGACGCCCCGACGACGATCAGCACGGGCTGAGCGGGCCCGGCCTGAGCACGGCCGAATGTCGTGCCATCCATGGTTGCGGGCGCCGCCGGCTTCTCAGAATGAACGTCCACCCCTCATAACGGAGTTGGTCGATGCGTCGTCCGAGAGTCCGCGCGGACTACCTGCCCGTCCGGCTCAGCGCGCCGGCCGGAGATTACCTGGTCGTGGTGGGCGAGGCCCGCAACCTGCTGGTGGAGGACCCCATCGCGGCGGAGCTCATGGACCACCTCGACGGCCGCACCGAGACGGCGGCGGCAGTGGCGGCTCTCGCGAGCCGCTACCCGCGCCGGGACGTGGCGACCGCGCTGCGCCGGCTGATCCGGCTCGACCTGCTGGTCGACGGCGCGACCACGGCGCCGGACGCCGCGGCGGCGGCCTGGGACGCCCGCGGACTCGACCCGGACGAGGCCGGCCGGCCGCTGCCGATGTGCCTGGTGGACGCGGGCGCGCCGGACATCGCGGCGCTGGAGAGCCAGCTGCTCGAACTCGGGATGAAGGTGACCGCGGGTGAGGACGGCGACGGGCCCCTCGTCGTCGCGGCGAAGAGCCCCACCGATCCCCGGCTCGCGGCGATCAACCGGGCGCGCCTCGCCGACGGCCGCGGCTGGACCATGGTCCGTCCGCACGGGACGACGCTGCTGCTCGGCCCGCACTTCCTGCCCGGCGAGACGGCCTGCTGGGACTGCCTGCGCCTGCGCTGGACGGAGAACGAGCCGGTGCTCACCTTCGTGGACAGCCGGCGACCGGGCGCGCCGCCGGTCGATCCGGCGCGGGCCAGCATCCCGGCCACGGTCGCGGTCGCGGCCGGGCTGCTCGCGGCGGAGCTGCCGGTGCTCGCCGTGCACGGTCGTTCGCCGCGACTGACCGGTCGGCTGGTCACGTTCGACACGCTCACGCTCACCGGCGAGGGGCACGACCTGCGGCGCCAGCCCTACTGCCCGTCCTGTGGCGGCCGTCCGGAGGCCGACGGGCGCATCGAGCTGGTGCCGAGCCCGGTGGCGGTGTCGGCGGACGGCGGGTCGCGGTCGGCCAGCGCCGAGGAGACCTACCGCCGGCTCAACCACCATGTGGACCGCTACCTCGGAGTGGTCAACAAGCTCCAGCCGATGGTCGACTACCACAACGGGCTGACCTACAGCTTCGGCGCCGGGCACAACTTCGCGCTGCCCAAAGGGCCGGCGATGCTGCGGACCAACCTGCGCGGGCTCTCCGGCGGCAAGGGGCGCACCGAGGTGCAGGCGAAGGTGTCGGCGATCGGCGAGGCGATCGAGCGCTACTGCGGCGTGTGGCGCGGGGACCGGCCGACCATCCGCGCGACGTGGCCGCAGGTCGCTCACGCCGTACTCCCAAAAGATCTTCTGTTGTTCTCCGAGGCGCAGTATGACAAGCGTGAGCCGAGGGGGCACTTTCACCGGGTGCCGTCGCGGCTCGCCGAACATCACGCGATCGCGTGGACGCGGGCCTGGTCGCTGACGTTCGACGAGCCGCGGGAGCTGCCGGCGGCCTACTGCTGGTACGGGCATCCGGACCTGGCCGACATGGACGTGTGCGGGGCGGACTCCAACGGGTGCGCGGCCGGCGCGACCCTGCCCGAGGCGATCCTGCAGGGCTTCTGCGAGCTGGTCGAACGGGACAGTGTGGCGCTGTGGTGGTACCACCGCACGCGCATGCCGGGCGTGGACCTCGCGTCGTTCAACGACCCGTGGATCGACGCGCTGTGCGACTTCTATCCCCGCAACCTGGGGCGGCGGCTGTGGGCGCTCGATCTGACCGCCGACCTGGGCATCCCTACCTTCGCGGCGATCTCGCCGCGGGTCGACCGGCCCGTCGAGGACGTACTGGTCGGCTTCGGCGCGCACCCCGACCCGGCCGTCGCGGTCGGCCGGGCCCTCGCGGAGGTCAACCAGTTCCTGCCGATGGTGGCCAGGTCGGTGGGCGAGCGGACCCGCTACGCGGTGCAGGACGCGGAGACGCTCGCCTGGTTCACCTCCGTCCGGGTCGCCGAGCAGCCGTGGCTGTCCCCCTCGGACGCCCCGCGGACCACGGCGGCCACCCATCCGAACACGGCCACCGGCGACGCGGCCGAGGACGTACGGCGCTGTGTCGAGCTCGCGCGCGACGCGGGGCTGGACGTCATCGTGCTCGACCAGTCGCGCGCCGACCTTGAACTGCGCGTAGCAAGAGTGGTCGTGCCCGGCATGCGCCACTTCTGGCGCCGGCTCGGGCCGGGACGCCTGTGGGACGTGCCCGCCCGGCTCGGGCGCGCCGGCCTGGCCGCCGACGAGGCGGCGATGAACCCGCTCAGTGTGTTCTTCTGAAAGGGGACGGCGATGGTCCTCGCACAGGTACCCGTACGGCGGATGACCGGCCTCGTCGAGGCCCTGCGCCTGCGCCGCGACGCCACGCTGACCACCTCCGACACCGGCGGGCTGACCCTGCGGCAGAGCCGGTTCGAGCTGGTCATGGGTTCGCCGGGAGTCGGGCAGCGGGCGCTGCTGCTGCGCCTGGCCGAGCACTGGCTCAGCCACCTCGACGCCAACCGGCTCGTGTCCGAGATCGAGGGTGAGGCCCAGATCATGCGGGCGCAGGTGCTGCTGCGCCGGCTCGTCATGCACCGCTGGCTGGACCGGCGGCTGTCGCTGCCCGACCGGCCGCTGCTGGAGGTCATGCCCAAGGGTCTCGGCCAGCTCGGCGCCGAGCCGGAACGCCGGCACGAGCCCGGGTGCGCGTACCGGCTGTCGCGGTTCGTGACCCTGCGCGCCGGGAACGGCCGGATGGTGGCCCAGTCGCCGCTGTCCACGATCGCCATCGGGTTGCCCGACCAGCGCGTCCTCGGCGCCCTCGTCGCGGCGGCGGGCGACGACGGCTGCGACGCGGCCGCGTTCGCCGCGGCGGCCGGGGTCGACGCGACGGTCGCCGGCCGGCTGGTCGACGAGCTGCTCACCGCCGGCCTGGTCGTGGCCGTCGCCGACCAGCGGGCCGAATCCGAACAGCTGCCGCAGGCGCTCTGGTCACCCGAGGACCTGGAGGTGCACGGGNCGCGGGCCGGCCGGCACGCGCTGCCGATCGGCGGCACGTGCCGGTTCGCCGGTCAGTTCCCGCCGGCGCCGCTGCACGCCACGTTCCCGGGGCGGCAGGTGGTGCCGTTACCGGTGCCGGAGGCCCGGGACGAGCCGTCGTTCGCCGAGGTGCTCGCCGCGCGGCGCACCGTCCGGGAGCACGACACCGAGAATCCGATCACCCTCGACCAGCTCGCCGAGTTCCTGTACCGCGTGCAGCGCACCACGGACGTGCGCGAACTGGACGGGCACGAGGTCGGGCGGCGGCCGTACCCGACCGGCGGCGGGCTGTGCGAGCTGGAGGTGTACCCGATGATCACCGACTGCGACGGGCTCGCCGGCGGGCTGTACCACTACGACAGTCTCGAGCACCGGCTGGAGCTGCTCGCCCCGCGCAACGGGGTCGCCGACCGGCTGCTCGCCTACGCCAGCGCCGCCGCGTCGATCTCACGGCCGCCGCAGGTGCTGCTCGTGGTCACCGCCCGCGTCCACCGTCTCATGTGGAAGTACGAGGGCCTCGCGTACCCGCTGATCCTGAAGAACTCGGGGCTGATGACCGAGCTGATGTACCTGGTCGCGGCCGCGATGGGGTTGGCGCCGTGCGCGCTCGGCGCGGGCGACTCGGCCGCGTTCGCCGCGCTGTCCGGGCTCGACCCGCTGGTCGAGCCGAGCATCGCGGACTTCCTGCTGGGCTCGAGGGCCGCCGCATGATGTTCCGGCGGCAGGCGCTGCGCCAGCTGGAGGCGCCGGAGGAGCTCGACGACGTGGTGCGGCTGGCCACCGTGCCCGGCTGGCTGCTCACCGTCGCGCTGCTGCTCGCCGTCGGCACGACCGGCGCGTGGGCGACGTTCGGCACGGTCGACCGGACGGTCCGGGCGGCCGGGGTGCTGATCCACTCCAACGGGGTGTCCGGGCTCGACGCGGTGTCGAGCGGCCAGATCGTCAAGGTGTGGATGGCCGCGAACGTGCGGATCGCCAAGGGCACGCCGATCTACAGCGCCCAGCGCGCCGACGGGACGGTCGACACGGTCAACGCGCCCTGGGACGCGTACGTGGTCAGTGTCGCGATCAACGAGGGTCAGCTCGTTCAGCCCGGCACCCGGGTCGCGGAGATGGAGCGGCTGGACACCCCCGGCGACGCGCTGCAGGCGGTCGTGTTCGTGCCGGCCCGGTCGGCGCCGCTGCTGCGCCTGGGCAACACGGTCGCGGTGTCCGCGGCCGCCGCGCCGTCCACGGTGTTCGGCACGATGGTCGGCGAGGTCAGCTCGGTCGGCGCGTTTCCGGAGACGCCCGAGTCGATGCGGGCGTTCCTGGGCAGCGGCCCGGACGTGCAGGCCCTGCTCGCCGGCGGCACCGTGGTGCGGGTCGTGGTCCCCCTACGCGTCGACCCGGCGACACCGAGCGGCCTGTACTGGACGAAGGCCTCCCCGCCGTACCAGCTGAACTCCGCCAGCGAGATCGCGGCCGTGTTCACGATCGCGCGCGAACACCCGATCACCTGGTTGCTCGGATGAGTGGGCGAATCATCAACGTTGTTGTCACTCATCGCGACGCCGAGCGAAGCGGGGTGGCGGGATGAGGCCGACGACAAGGCGCGTCCGGACGCCCACGGTGATCCAGATGGAGGCCGTGGAGTGCGGGGCGGCGTCGCTCGGGATCGTGCTGGCGCACTACGGGCGGCACGTGCCCCTCGAGGAGCTACGCCAGACGTGCGGGGTCAGCCGCGACGGGTCCACCGCCGTGAGCGTGATCAAGGCGGCCCGCACGTACGGGCTGGAGGCCAAGGGCTTCCAGATGGACGTCGGCGCGCTCGCCAAGACGGACCTGCCGGTCATCCTGTTCTGGCGGTTCGCGCACTTTCTCGTCCTGGAGGGCTTCGGGCGGCGCGTCCACCTCAACGACCCGGCCACCGGGCCGCGGACCACGAGTTGGGAGGACTTCGACGGTTCGTACACCGGGGTGGCGCTGACCCTGCGGCCCGGTCCGGACTTCCGGCGCGGGGGCACCCGCTACCGGGTCATGCGGGCGCTCGCCGCCCGCTGGCGCAACCTCGGCTCGATCGTGCCGCAGACGATGCTGCTCGGCGTCATCATCGCGCTCGTGGGCCTCATCATGCCGGTGATGACGGCCGTGTTCGTCGACCGGGTGCTGCTCAGCGACGGCCAGGACGCGCTGCGCGGGCTCGTCGCGGCGATGGCCGTCGCGGTGGTCCTGACGATGGTCGCCGGCCTGCTGCAGCAGCAACTGCTGGTGCGGGCGGAGACGGCGGTGGCGCTGGGCAGCGCGGCCCGCTTCATGCGACATCTGCTGCGCCTGCCGCTGTCGTTCTTCGACCAGCGCCAGGCGGCCGACCTGACCAACCGGGTCCGCAGCAACGACACGATCGCCGCGCTGCTCACCCGCCGCGTCGCGACCACCGTGGTCGACCTGTTGCTGCTGGCCGCGTACGGGGTCCTGCTGTGCCGGTACGACGTGCTGCTGGGGCTGTGCGCGGTGGCGTTCTCCGGGGCGAACATGGCGGTACTGCGCTACGTCTCGGCGCAGCGCACGAGCGCGGTCGCGGGCCTGGTCGCCGACCGGGGCAAGCTGTTCGGGACGGTCTACACGACGATCCAGATGATCGAGTCGATCAAGGCGGCGGGCGAGGAGCAGAAGGGCTTTCAGCGCTTCGCGGCACGCGGCGCGGCCGTCATCACGAGCCAGCAGAAGCTCGGCGTGCCGACCGCCGCCCTCGCCGTCGTCCCGGCCGTGCTCGCCGCGGTGAACACGGCGGTGCTGCTGAGCGTCGGCAGCTACCGGGTGCTGTCCGGCAGCCTGTCCGTGGGCGTCCTGCTCGCCATGCAGGGCCTGGTGGCGATGATGAACCGGCCGGTGGCGAGCCTGACCGCGCTCGGCGGGCAGCTGCAGGACATGAGCGCCGACCTGAGCCGGGTGCGGGACGTGGAGAACTACCCGCTGCCCGCGCCGATGGTGACAGACGACGAGGTCGCGCCGATGGAGGGGCATCTGCGCATCCGGGGGGTGACGTTCGGGTACAACCCGCTGACGAAACCACTGGTCGAACGCTTCGAGCTGGACGTGCCGCCGGGCGCGCGGGTCGCGCTGGTCGGTGGCTCGGGCAGTGGGAAGTCGACCGTCGGGCGGCTCGTCGCCGGGCTGTACCGGCCGTGGTCCGGCGAGGTCACCATCGACGGGCGACGCCGCGAGGAGATCGACCCCGACCTGTGGGCGGCCACGGTCGCCCTCGTCGACCAGGACCAGCTGCTGTTCGAGGGCACCGTCCGCGACAACGTCACGCTGTGGGACCCGACGATCCCCGACGAGACCGTCATCGAGGCGCTCACCGACGCCGGCATCTACCCCGACGTCGCCAGCCGACCCGGCGGCCTGGCCAGCAAGGTGGCGGAGGGCGGTAGGAACTTCTCCGGCGGCCAGCGCCAGCGCCTCGAGATCGCCCGCGCCCTGGTCCGGCAGCCGAGCGTGCTCATCCTCGACGAGGCGACCAGCGCGCTCGACGCGGAGACCGAGCGGCTCATCGACAACAACCTGCGCAAGCGCGGTGCGACGTGCCTGGTGGTGGCACACCGGCTGTCGACGATCCGCGACGCCGACCTGATCGTCGTGCTCGACCGGGGCGGCGAGGTCGAACGTGGCACCCACGAGCAGTTGATGGCGGCCGACGGCGCGTACGCGGCGCTCGTCCGCGACCAGTGAGGGGGCATGGTGGACCGCGACTGGGACCGGCTGTTCGGCCACGGCGAGCCCGAGCACGAACGGGTCGTGGAGCTCGGCGGCGCGCACCCGGCATACCTGCTGGACGGACCCGCCGACCTGTTCGCCGTGCGGGTCCGCCCCGACGGCGCCCGGTCGCGGCGGCACTTCGTCGCCCGGTTGCCCGCCCACGGCCTGGTGCCCAGCACCCCGCTCGCCGGGCCGTGGCGGCTCATCCTCGTCCCGTTGGTCGGCACCGGCGTGCGGCACCTCACCGCCGAACGGCTGGCCCTCGCGGAACGCTCGGCCGGCGACCAGGCGACGGTCCGGGCCGCCCGCGGGCCGGCCGCCGCCGTCGACCGCACCCTGCTCGTCCTCGCCGACGCCGTACGGGAGGGGCAGAGCCCGCGCGGCGCCCGCACCCTGCAGCCCGGCAAGCCGGCCACGCTCACCGAGGGGGACGCGCTCACCAGCAACACCGACGTCCGCTGGGTCCGGCCCAGCGGCGGCGACCTGGTCCACAACGGCGGCACCGCCGGCACGATCGGCGACGGCGAACTCGCCCCGCTCGCCGGCCGCGACTGGGTGGTAGCGGCCGGCCCGTGCCGGGTGACGAGCGTGTCGACGTGGCAGCTGCTCGCCGCGGGCGAGCTGCGGCCCGTTCTCGACGCCCACGTGCACCGCCTGCTGGGCGTCATCGACGTACGCGTCGACCGCCTCGCCGAGCGGTTCGTCGGCGGCATCGGCGAACGCAAACGGGTCAACACGGCCGCGCTGCGCGGCGCGGCCCGGTCGGCGCTGCGGGTCGTCGGCGGCGGGGCACGCGTGCCCGACGACGAGCACGAGTACCACTTCGCGCGGTACCGCCGGGCGGCCGACGTCCTGGAGATCGTGACGGCGGACGGGGTCGCGGTCGTGGAACCGGCCGACCACCGCCACCCGCCGGCGGACGACCAGGAGGCCCTGCAGGCGGTCGCGCGCAGCTCCGCGCTGCACCTGCGGCCGGTGAAGCTGCCGGCGGGCTGGTGGCGCCACGATCTCGGCCCGCTCATCGGCTGGCGCGGCGGCGCGGCGGTCGCGCTGCGCTTCCAGGGCGGCCGCTACCACGAGATCGAGCCGCAGGCCCGGACCGCGACCCCGCTCACCAGCGCGGGCGCTACAGCATTCGAGACGACTGCCGCCCAGGTGCAGGCGCCGCTGCCCCGCCGGGCCGGGATGCGCGACGCGCTGCGCCTCGGTTTGTCCGGTGGCCGCCGGGACCTGCTGGCCCTGCTCATCGTGGGCCTCGTCGTCGCATCGCTGGGCCTCGCCACCCCGCTCGTCGTGGGCCGGGTGCTCGCCTCCATCTCCGACACTGGCAGTACGGGCGGCATGCTCGCGCTGGCCGGGCTGCTCGTGTCCGCGGCGGTCGTCGCCGGGCTGGTCGGCGTCGCCCAGGGCCTGCGGCTGCTCCGCCTGGAGGGCCGGGCCGAGATCGGCACCCAGCTCGTGCTGTGGGACCGGCTCATGCGCCTGCCGGTGCGGTTCTTCCGCTCGACGAGCAGCGGCGAGCTGGCGAACTCCGTACTCGGCATATCGTTCATCCGACAGGCGCTGTCGGGGCTGCTCGCGCAGGCGGTCAGCGCCATCCTGACCATCGTCGCGGACCTGACGCTCATCTTCTGGATCAGCGCCCCGCTCGGGTTCGCCTGCCTGGGCGTCACCGCCGTCGCGGGCCTGCTCGTGTGGGTGTTCGGCGGGCTGATCGTGCGCCGGCAGCGGGCGGCGCTGCCGGCCGAGCACCGGGCCGCGGCGCTGACCAACCAGCTCCTCGGCGGCATCACGAAGATCAAGCTGGCGCGGGCGGAGGACCGCGCATTCGCGCGGTGGGCGCAGGTGCACGCGGGGGCGCGGGCCGACCTCAACCGGGTCCGCGAGGTGCAGAGCGTGCTCGTCGCGGTCGCCACCGTGCTGCCGATCGCGGGGCAGCTCGCCCTGTTCGGGATGCTCGCCGGCCCCCTGTCCGGACAGATCCGGCCCGAGCAGTTCTACTCCGTCAACGTCGCCTACACACTCCTCCTGGGGGCCGTGCTCGTGGTGGTGGCCGGCAGCGTCGAGTTCCTCGCCGCACTGCCCCGGCTGGAGGTCCTGGCGCCCGTGCTGGAGGCCGACCCGGAGCGGCTGCCGGACCGGGTCGACCCCGGCGACCTGCGTGGGGAGATCCACATCAACGACGTCACGTTCGCGTACTCCCCCGACGAGGCGCCCGTACTCAACGGGGTGTCGTTGCTGGTGCGGCCGGGTGAATTCGTGGCGATCGTGGGGCCGAGCGGCTGCGGCAAGTCCACGTTGCTGCGGCTGCTGCTGGGGTTCGAGCGGCCGACCACCGGCGCGGTGCTCTACGACGGGCAGGACCTCGCCGAACTCGACGTGCAGGCGGTCCGCCGGCAGTGCGGGGTGGTGCTGCAGGACGGCATGCTCTTCGCCGGCAGCGTGCGGGAGAACATCGCGGGCGCCGGCACGTACCCGCTGGAAAGGTTGTGGGAGGCGGCCCGGATGGCCGGCCTGGACGGCGACATCGCGAGCTTCCCGATGGGCATGGGCACCAACGTGCCGTTCGGCGGCGGCACCCTGTCGGTGGGGCAGCGCCAGCGGGTGCTCATCGCGCGCGCCCTGGTGGACCGGCCCCGGATGCTGTTCTTCGACGAGGCGACGAGCGCGCTGGACAACCGGACGCAGGAGATCGTCACGCAGAGCACCCGGGCCCTGGCCGCGTCGCGGATCATCATCGCGCACCGGCTGTCGACGGTGATGAGCGCCGACCGCATCGTCGTCATGGACAAGGGCGCCATCGTGCAGGACGGCGCGTACGCCCAGCTGATGGCCGACAAGAACGGTCTGTTCCACCGGCTGGCCCGCCGGCAGCTGCTCGTCGCGCCGGAACGCACCCCGGACGGCGACGAGCTAGCCGTTGTCGATCGTCGGGCTGCCGGTCAGGTGTAGCTGGGCGCCGCCGGCGCTCTCGGCGATGAGGTCCGGCATGGCGGTGGTGCCGAAGTTCTCCAGCGCCACCCGGAACGCCTCCGTGAGCAGGGCGATCATGCTGGCTGCCAGGGCGTCGGACCGCGTGTCGACCTCGTCCCACGTCGCGGCCGCGCCCGCGCGCAGGGCGGGCGTGGCGCTGACGATGCGCTGGCTGGTCGAGCGGACCAGATCCTCGGCGATGAGCCGCAGCCGGTCCAGGACCTCGGAGAGCACCTGCAGCGACGGCACCGCGTGCACGCCGGCCCGGTTGAGGCCGAGGACGGAGCGCATGAGGCGGGCCCGGACCATGTGCACGCTGCCGTCCTCGCCGCGGATCAGCACGCCGTGGCGGGCCAGGGCGTGCACGAGGCCGGGCTGCTCGCGGCCGAGGCGCTGCAGGAGCGTCTGGAGTGCCTCGGTGACCGGCTCGGGACTGCGCACGCCGAGGATCGCCTCGATCGCCACGAGGTTGTAGCCCTGACGCTGCAGGGACTTGATGGCCTCGAGGCGGCGCACGTGGCTGTCGTCGTAGTAGGCGGTGCGGCCGCGCCGCACGGGCGGGCCGAGCAGCGACCGGGTCTGATGGGCGCGGATGTTCCGCGGCGACATGCCGACCTTCGCGGCAAGCTCGTCCACGGTGTACCGCGCACCCTCAGCCGTCATCGTCGCCTCCCGAATGTGTTCGGATGCATGCGTAGCGTAGTTGGCCGGGCCGTGCGCGGGCAGACGTCGGATCATCCAGGAAAAGTGTGACAACATGCTCTATGGCAAATGCGAAATGACCTCGCTAAAGTGAAAAGCTTCAATTATTAGATCGATTGCACCGATCCGTTCCCGCCGATCTTCGCGGGCTGCCCGGCTCGGTGGAACCCGGCTCGGTGACCCCTTCTCCGGCGCACGATGTGGCTTTCTGGCACCACATCGAGGAGGAGCCGTGAGCCCCGGAGACCGGGCGATATTCATCGCCGCGTACGGGCGCCTCGTGGTCGAGGTCTGGTCCGACCCGGCACGCGAGGCGCTCCTTGAGCGCGACCCCAGACAACTGCTCAGCGAGTACGGCGTCACGGTGCCCGACGACGTGACGGTCACCGTGCGCCGCGACACCGGCGACGCCGAGCCCGACCTGGAGGCCCAGGTGGCGGCCTGGCGCGACGCGCCCGCCCTGGGCGAGCTGGTCCTGTTCGTGCCGGCCATCGAGGTCGAGGGCGAGGTCGAGATCAACGAGCAGGAGCTGGAGAACGTCGTCGCCGGCCTCGAACCCGGCACCGCCTGCTGCTGCCCGTGCTGTTGCACCTGACCGTGTCATCGGCCGGGCCTCGCCGGCCGACAACGGCCAGGACTGCTGCCATTTTCGTTCGACGTCCGTCAATGCTCGTAGCGTCTTCCAGCACAGCCACCCAGCATCCGAAATGAGGGTCCGATGACCGGAGAAGTCGAGCACACCGAGTTCACCCGCAAGTACGTCGACCTGCTCGTGAAGGTCTGGCGCGACGAGGACGAGCACAACCGGATCGTGGCCGACCCGACCGCGTACGCCATCGAGGCGGGCCTGCCCGTCGGCCCCGGCGAGGTCGTCGTCCTCGACCGCAGCGACCTCGAGCACCTGCCCACCAAGGACGACGTCATGGCCAAGTGGGACGAGAGCGCCACGACGCACGTCCTCATCGTGCCGCAGACACCGCTCATCGACACGGCCGAGCTGACCGACGCCGAGCTGGACATGGCCGCCGCGTTGGCCGACAACAACACCAACGTCAACGTCTCGCTCTGTTTGTGGTCCGAGTCCCGCTGAACGCGCCCCGGCGGGCCGCCCGAACCCGGGCGGCCCGCCACAAGGTCACCGAGGAGCGACGATGACTCTCGTCCGGGGCATCAACACCTACCGCAGTACGACGGCCGAGGCGACCTGGGACCGGATCCGGCCGCTCCTGCCCGCGATCGGCGTGACCCGGGTGGCCGACCTCACCGGCCTCGACGACATCGGCCTGCCGTCGCACGCCGCGTACCGTCCGGTCAGCCGGACGCTGACGGTGAGCCTCGGGATCGGGCTCACCGCGACGCCGTCGAAGGTCAGCGCCGTGATGGAGGGCGCCGAAGCGTGGCACGCGGAGAACCCGGTCCTGCCGATCGTGGCCCGCTGCGGCGCCGCCGACCTCGACCTGCCGTACGACGTGCGCGACCTGCAGCTCGCCCCGAACTCGCCGCTCACCGACCGGACCGTCCTGGACTGGGTGGCCGGCCGGGGCCTGATCACCGGGCGCGCGGTGCCGGTGCCGCTGGACACCGCGAGACTCGACTTCACCGCCCGCCGCGACTGGGCCCGGGTGCTGTTCCGCCCGACCAGCAACGGCCTCGCCGCCGGGAACACGCTCGCCGAGGCCACCCTGCACGGGTTGCAGGAGCTCATCGAGCGCGAGTGCGTCACCGAGCACACCGACACCCCGCCCGAACAGCGCGCGTACGTCGACCCCACAGCCGCCACCGTGGACAGCACGGTCGCCATCGTCGCCGCGCTGCGCGCCGCCGGCTGCTGGATGGAGGTCTGCGACGTCACCAACGACCTCGGGGTCGCCTGCTACGGCGCCATCATCTGGTCGCCGAGCCTGCCGGTGTTCTTCGGCGGCTTCGGCTGCCACGTGGAGCCGGAGATCGCCGTGGGCCGGGCCATCGCCGAGGCCGTGCAGTCCCGGATGGCCGGCGTCTCCGGCGCCCGCGACGACATCAACCCCAAGGTGTACGAGCAGGCCGACCCGCTGTCCCGACCGCCCGTCCCGGTCGAGCGCCCGCTGCGGCCGCTGCGCCCGTCACCCGCCCTGCCGGAGAGCATCGAGGGGGTCATCGCCGACTACGCGGCCCGGGTCATGGCCCGCACCGGCGTCGAACCGTTCGTCATCGACCTCACGCACGCCGACCTGGGCCTGCCCGTCTGCAAGGTGTACGCCCCCCGCCTGCGCATGTTCCAGGAGTCCAAGGTGACAAGGCCGACGTCATGACCGGTCCGGAGCGAAGCGGAGGGGCCGGTCACATCGGCTCAGTCTCAAGGTCAGGCGGCCGGAACGAAGTGGAGGACGCATGACCGACTTCGTATTCGTGGGACCGTCGCTTTCCGCGAACGCCGTCGAAGACCTGCTGCCCGGGGCCGTGGTGAGACCGCCCGTCGCGCACGGGGACCTGCTCGGCCTGCCGGCCGCCGGCGGGGACCGGGTGTTCCTCATCGACGGCCTGTTCATGCAGGCCGCGCCCGTACGCCACCGGGAGATCCTGGCCCTGCTCGAACGTGGCGTCGCCGTGGCCGGCGCGAGCAGCATGGGCGCCCTGCGCGCCGCCGAGCTGTGGCGCTTCGGCATGCGCGGCGTCGGCGAGATCTTCCGCCTGTACGCCGAGGGCGTCATCGACGGCGACGACGAGGTAGCCATGGCGTACGCCCCCGCCGAGGAGGGGTACCGGGCGCTGAGCGAGCCGCTGGTGAACATCCGGCTCGCGCTGCGGGAGGCAGGCGCGGCGGGCGTCATCACCGTCGACGAGGAGACGGGCCTGGTGGAGACCGCCCGGCGGCTGCCCTTCCGGGACCGCAGCTACCGCGCCCTGCGCGACCTCCCGATCGCCGCGCCGTTCCTCGACTGGCTGGCCGCGAACCCCCGCGACGCCAAGACCGCCGACGCCCGGCTGCTGCTGCGCAGCGCCGCGACGATCACCCCGGCCGGCCCGGCCGACGACGCGGTCGCGCACGTGGCCACCAGTTTCCTCGTCTCCTGGCAGGCGCGCAGCACCGGCCGCCGGGCCGGCGACGTCTGGGTCCGGGGTCACGAGCTGATCGCCGCGATCATGCTCCTGCACCCGGACTATCCCGCGCTGCACCGGCGGGAGACGCTCGCCGCGCTCGTCGGGGTGTCCCCCTCGGACCCGGCGGTCGAGCGGCTGGCGCTGGCAGCCGCCCGCCAACGGGGCGAGCTCGACCACGCCTGGGCGCCCGAGCCGGGACTCGACGACGACGAGCGGCTCCTGCGCGTACTCGCCAGGGGTTTCGGCACGGTCGGCGACCAGACCATCGCGGCGCATCTGCTGCCGGACGAGCTGACCGACGAGGCCACCCTCCGGGCCGCGGCCGGGTTCGTGGCCGACGCCGAACTCGTCAACGCGCGCCTGCCGCGCCCCGACCCGCACGTGCCGCAGACCCGGCGGCGCTTCTCCGACGAGCGCATCGACGCCACCTACGCGCGGGTGTGGGGCGTGGCGGTCGAGGACCTGGAGCCGGCGGTGTGGGACCGCGGCCTCGGCAGCCTCGAGGAGTTCCGGGTCGTGGCCGAGCAGTTCGTGGCCGGCCTGCGGATGTTCGGCGCACCCAGTTTTCCGAGGACGGAGCACTCATGACCAAGGTTGCCCTGCTCTACCCGCCGATCACCGACCCGACCTCGGGCTACCACTCGCTGAGCTACATCGACTCGTACGCGCGGGCGCAGGGCCACCCGGCCGCCGACCTCATCGACGTCAACATCGAGGCGTTCCACCACTCGTACTCCCCCGCCGGCCTCGCCTGGCTCGACCAGGAGCTCGCCGCGCCGCGCGACTACGTCGACTACGGCAGCTACCGGCTCAACAAGGACCTGGTCGACGCGCACCTGCTGCGGGTCGGCGACCCGGACCCGGAGCGGGTCCGCAACGCGGTCGCGACCCTGCGGGATCCGGAGCGCTTCTACGACTACGGCCACTACCAGGAGGCCGTCGACGGGATCATCGCCTGGATGAACGTGCTGGCCACGACCGGTTTTCCCGGCCAGTTCCGGGAGGGCTTCCACCTGGAGCCGCCGCCGCCGATCGCCGTCGGCTCCGTGCGGGCGCTGACCGACCACGCGCTGCTCGACCGGCTCAACCGGCCCTACCAGTCGTACTACGACACGATCCTGCGCTCGCGCCTGGTCCGGGGCGGCTACGACGTGGTCGGCATCAACATCACGTACCAGTGGCAGCTGCCGTTCGCCCTGTGGCTCGCGCGCCTCGTGCGGTCGTGGCTGCCCGACGCGTTCCTCGTCGCCGGCGGCACCGAGGTCTCCGACGTGTGGAAGGCGGCCGCCGAGCGGCAGATGGTGTTCGAGGTCTTCCACGACCTCGACGCGATCGTCATCGGCGAGGGCGAGACGGCCTACGTCGAGCTGCTCAACGCGCTCGGCGCCGGGTCGCTGCCGGTCACCCACCCCAACATCAGACTGCATCCCAAGTACGGGGCGGTGCGCGCCCTGCCGATGCTGCACTACGAGAAGCTGGCGACCGTCCCGACGCCCGACTTCAGCCGGCTCCCGTGGGATGCGTACCTGAGCCCCGAGCGGTTCGTCTACTACTCCCCCAGCCGGGGCTGCTACTGGAACAAGTGCACGTTCTGCGACTACGGCCTCAACACCGACGGGCCGACCAGTCCGTGGCGGCAGGACACCGTCGACACGATGATCCGGGACGTGACGGAGCTGTCCACGTTCGCCAAGTTCATCTACTTCTCGGTGGACGTACTCGCGCCTGCCACGATCCTGCGTTTCGCGGAGCAGGTGGTCGACCGCGGCCTCGACTTCCGCTGGGGCGCGGAGATCCGCCTGGAGAAGTACTGGTCCGACGAGCGGTGCGAGCTGCTCAGACGCAGCGGCTGCACGGCCATCTCGGTCGGCTTCGAGTCGGCCAACCAGCGCGTGCTCGACCTCATCGACAAGGGCACCCGGCCCGCCCAGGTCAAGCAGACCATCACCGCGATGACGAAGGCCGGCATCGGGGTGCAGATGATGGGCTTCACCGGCTTCCCGACCGAGACCCGCGACGAGGCGCTGGACAGCATCAACTTCCTGCTCGACAACCGGGACCTGTGGACGTTCGGCGGGCTCGGCGACTTCGTCCTCACGCCGGGCGCGATCGTCGCCAAGCAGCCCGACCGGTTCGGCATCAGCAACCTGCGCCGGCCGCCGCAGGGCGACGTGTCGCCCGTCCTGTTCTACGACGAGCCGGTCACGGAGGCGGCGCGGGAGGAGATCGGCGAGGCGAAGAAGCGCCTCAACCGGGCCCACTACGACCGGCCCTGGCTCGGCGCGGTCGACACGCCGCACACGTTCTTCTACCACGACCGGTACGGCACGGCGGTCCGCGAGCTGCTCGAACAGGACCGCGACCTGCGCGAGGACGACGACGACACCCCGTTCGTCGTCAACGGTTCCTTCGTCTCGACGCCGGACCCGGCCGTGCTCGACCGCTACTGCGAGCTGTACGGCTCGTCGGGTCAGGACCTGCCCGCCGGCCGGGTCGCGTTCCGGCGCGACGACGGCCGGGTGTTCCTGCTGCCGCCCAACGCGAAGCTGTACCTGAAGCTGTTCGCCGAGCCCACGACGCTCGCCGAGGCCCGCAGCCGGGCGTGGATCCTGGCCGCGTTCAACACCGACCAGACGTGGCGGTCCCTGGTACGCCTACGCCTGATCCGCCGCCACTCCCCGACGCCTGTGGGCACTGCCGTCCCGACCCGCTGATCGAACATCCTCACGTCTGTTTGTACGTCGACCTCGCCCGAACCGCGTCGAGGAGCTCGACGTCGCATAGCCTCGGGTCAGCCTTCGCCAGCACCCTGTCGAAACTCTGCCCGGCCGTCCGCGCGTCACAGACCAGCATGTTGCCACGCTCGAAGTACCTGGTACGGACCTCGACCGAGTCGGGACGCGCCGTGTTGGTCACCACGATCGCCTTCGTGAAGTCCACTTCATCGGGAAACGGCGGCGCCGTGACATGAGGCCGCGGGTCGGGAATGACCGCGGCCGCTCTCGAGACTTCGCTCAGCAGCGTCGTGTAGCCGCGAAAGTGTCGACGCCCGGCGCTGACCTCGAAGTTCTCCGCGATGGTGTAGCTGCCGGGTTCCCAGTCGACGACGGTGACCAGGATGACGTGCCCATCGGCAACGACGGCGTAGGGGAAATCCTTGTCGGGCAGTTCGAAGATCCAGACGCAACGCTCGTTGTTGAGGACGTTCCGCAGCCACTCCGGCAATCGGCCGGCACCGAACCAGCCTTTGTCGCCGCCGGCATAGCGGGCGAAGGACCTCTTCCGACGCTCGTTCGCCGACTCCGCGTCGGTTCTTCGTGTCTCGTGTTTGTTGGCGCGCGCGGCGAGGCGAACCGCCACGAGACAGGCTATTGCGACCACAGCGGTCGCCGCGGCACGTGCCCCGTCCCTGCTGCCGAGATGGCCGAGGGCCGGGATGCCGTGCGCGATGCCGGCGGCCCAGAAGGCGCCCGCCCGGAGCTCGTCGCCGATGTACAACGCGGTCAGGAACGCGACGCACGCCGCGAGGATCGCGGCCGGCCACAGCCACGGCCACAGCTGGCCGCCGAAGGCGAGCAACAGGACCGCGGCGAAAAGCCAGACACCGGCTGCCCGCCACGCGTTGCGGCGGAGCTCGGGTCGGGCCTCCGGGACTTTCAGCAGTCGCGGTGCGAGATCGACGCGCGGTGCGCCCGCAGGCGACGACCCTTCTTCCTTCACCCGGGTCCTGACCTGAGGCTCGGTTGTCCCGACGCCGATGTCGTCCGCCCCCGGTCGGTGGGCGCTGCTCCTGCGCGCCGCGGCGATCGCCCGCTTGAACGCCGTCGCCGATTCGTAGCGTTCGTCGGGCTCGGCCGCCGTCGCCCGGGCCAGCATCCGGGCCACCGCAGCGGGCACGTCGAGCTCCTCGGCGGTCGGCAGGCCGCCGCCCGGGGTAGGTCCGTGGATCAGCACGCAGATCGTCCGGCCCAGCGAGTAGATGTCCGACCGGACCGTAGCCCGGTGGTGCTTGAAGATCTCCGGCGCCGTGTACCCACCCGAATGCATGGCCACCGTCGTCGGGTACGTGCCGTTGGCGCCGAGGAACACGGCACTGCCGAAGTCACCGAGCGCCACCTGATCCGGCTTGCGGCCATCGATGATGAAGACGTTGCCGGGCTTGATATCGCGGTGCAGGATCGGGCGGTCCCCGCCGTGCAGGGCGATCAGACCATCGGCCAACTGCTCACCGACCTGGAGCGCCTCATCCAGCGACATCGGCCCGAACGTCCTGAGGTGCTGGGCGAGCGAGCGCTCGCACAACTCGGTCACGATGTACGGTCGCTGGTCGGCTGTGTAGTCGGCGGTGAACACCCGCACGATGTTCTGGTGACGCAGACTCCTGAGCGCCTCGACCTCACGGTCGAACCGACGCCCCTGGGCGTCCGCCACAGCATCGCGATCAGTCCGGTAGACCTTGACGGCAACCCGGAACGCGGCCGCACTCTCCTGTCGCCCTGAGTACACGTCGGCCTGACCACCACTGCCGAGCCGTCCGTCGATCTTGTACCCCGGAATGATCGGAAAGTCCGCCATCGGCACTCCTGCGCCCGCGAGTCTGGGAGATTGAACTGTAGCGACTCGCTTCAGCCCGCTCGTTGCTGACGAGTACGTGACGAACTCGATTGCCGCCCGGTCCCCGGCGACCTACCGTGTCCAGTCGTGCAGAGGTCTGATCTCCGAGCCGACCTCGGTCTCGTGCTGCGGCCGCTCAGCGCTGCCGACGCCGGCAGGTATCACCGGGTCGTCCAGGCCAACCGGGCGCACCTCACGCAGTTCGGCAACTACGAGGAGGAAGTCGCCGGCACGGAGCGGGACTTCGCCGAAGGGTTCGCCACGCCCGGCCACCGGTACGGCATCTGGCGCGGCGGGGAGCTGATCGGCCGCATCGACCTGGTCGCCGTCGACCCGCCGCGGTACGGGTTCGGGTTCTGGCTCGCCGCGCACGCGACCGGGTGCGGCTACGCGACCGCCGCGGGCGCCGCGCTCCTGGCCCACGCCCGTGATGAGCTGGGAGCCTCGGACGTCTACGCCGGGGTGACCCACGGTAATGACCGGAGCGTCGCCGTGCTTCGTCGCCTCGGCTTCCAGCCGATCGTCGACTTCGACGACTACACCCGCTTCCACCGCCCGTTGGCAGGAGTGTGATGGCGAAGGTCCGGCAGGTCCGCTTCATCCAGGGCGACGGCGCGGGCACGCACGACGAGTGGGACGACAGGCTGTGTGACAGCCTGAGGAGCACACTCGGCGACGGGTTACCCGCATGCCAGACGAGGACGACCCGAGCTACGCCCGCTGGAGCGCGGCCATCCGTCGGGAGCTGGCGCCCCTGGACGACGGCGCGGTCGTCGTGGGCCACTCGGTGGGCGCGACGATCCTCGTCAACGCGCTCGGCGAACAGCCACCGGAGCAGCGGCGGGCCTTCGGACGAGTTCGCGTCGCCGTCAGACCTCGGCGCGAGACTGCCACGAAGCGTCGCGGTGCATGTGTTCCACGAGCTCTGGCGGTCCCTGGTCCGCCTGCGGCTGATCCGCCGCCAGGTCCCTGCGCCCGTAGGAATGGTCGCACCGACCGGATGAACCCCGCTTCCACCACGACCAGGCGGTGCGAGGCCGCCGCGGGTTAGCGGCGGCCTCGCACCGGTCGGTCGTCGGGTCAGGCGACGCGGTTGAGCGTCCACCTGTGGCTGGGCTGCTGTGACGAGCAGGTCGCGAGCACGAGCGGTGCCGCGTTGTCCAAGCTGTTGTTCTCCGCGCCGATGCAGAGCCCGTTGGACGTCTTGACGTTGTAGACGAGGGCGGGGTCGCTGGCCGCAGTGAGCTTGGTCAACGTCCACTTCTGCGCCGCCGCGCCATCACAGGTGTGCTGCACGATGCGGGTCCCCACCGTGGTCGAGTTACCCAGCGGGGCCAGACACTTGCCGCTGTGGTGGTTGGTCAGCGTATACGTTTGACCCCCCGTCGAGGTCATGGCCCAGATCTGGTTGTTGAGGTTCTTCCGGTAGTGCTGCACGACGCCGGCGTCCTCGTCCCGGCTCTCGAAGTACACGTCGATGACGAAGTCGGTGCCGAAGCCGTCCTTCAGGCCGTTGTTGAGGATGAAGGAGGCGTTGGTCTCCGCGGCGCCGGCCCACGCGGTGCTGTTGTTGGTCGCCTGAATCAACGGCATCGACTCCGCCGAGATCTGGGTGGTTCCGTTGTAGACGAGCTTGGCCCGCACCGTGTACCTCGAAGAGGAACCAGTCGGCAAGCCGGTGACCCGGGCGTCGTTCTTGAGCCCGTCCACCGTGGCGATGATGTACTTCGCGCCGTCCTTCTCGCGCAGAATTTCATAGGTCAGTGTGTAGTTGTGGTCGCCGACCGGCGTGGATGACGGCTTCCACGTGAAGGCGATCGACGAGCCTTCGACATCAACAGCCTTCAGCAGTTGCGGGGCGAACAGCTTCGGGATCGGCTGCGCCGTGACGCTCTGACCGGCCTCGAAGTAGAGGCTGTCCTTGGCGGCGTTCCAGTGGGTCGGCAGCCAGGTTCCGTTCGGCGTCGTTTTGGTGCTGAAGTAGTCATCGCCGTTGCAGTCCCACCGCTGCCCGTCCAGCGGGTGGCCGCACACGAGGTTGGGTGGGTTGACGGCACATAGCGACTCCATGCCCTGGGCGCAGTGTCCCCAGGCATCCCCGCTGGTGCCCGGCATCGACGACGTCGTGGCGAACATGGCGTGGGCGAGCTCGTGGCTCAGGTTGTGCGGGGTGAAACAGCCGGGAACGATGGTCGAATAGAACGGATGGTAGTTCTGGAAGTTGCCGGTGCCCGGCGACGGATCGAAGACCGGTTGATCGGTCCAGGTGATGCCGCAGTCGGTGGTGTCGTTCTCAGCGAAGATCGCGTAGATGCGGTCGTTCCGGTTGAGGCCCGCGTTCCTCAGCGTGGTCATCCAGGAGTCGGAGCTGCCGTACTCCTGCCCCTTCGGCACCTGGATCTTCAGAACGCTGATCGTACAGTTGCTGCCGGTCCCGGACCCGGTGGTGACCCAACGGATCCAGCGTTCCTTCCCGTCGCGCCTGCCACTGTCGTTGACGTGCTGCTCGGCTCCCCAGGCGGAGAACTTGATCTGCGCGTCCCGCTCGGCGGAGCGGTCTGCCTGTTCCGCCTCGTACGCGTACACCAGCTGCACCCGGTTGCCGGCGGTGGCGGAGTTGTCGCTGGTGCAGTGGACCTTCGGCACGGCCGCGGACCCGCCCGCCGCCGCAGTCGCCGGCGACGCCGGCAGCGCTGCCAGCAGCCCGACCGCGAGTGGCAGTGCCGCGACCGCGGCCAGCCACCGCCTGCCCCTGAGATTGACAGTTGCCATTGCAATTCCTCCCCGTGCGACCCCGTGTACGCCCACGCGACATCGCCCGGACACTCGAACAGCGCCGAGTGCACGGTTAGACATCGCTGAAGACGCCGTGGCGGTCGCTCATAGAACCGCCAACGGCCGCAAGCCCCGTTGGTTGGACCAGGCCACCGTAGCCCACTTCGATTCCACTATGGAAGCCCGATGTGGATGGTCATCTACCCTCGGCGCGCCGATGGACACGCATAGCCAGCCGACGATGTCAATTCAGCGCAGGAAACGAGCTGAGTTCTTCGCGATTCCACGAGGCGCTGGTCGACCTGCTGGGCAAGCCGGTCGCGGAGGCCAACGCCCTCTTCATCCCCACGGCCATCTACCCGTTCCCCGGTGGGCCCGGCATGGCGTGGCGGGCGATCTCCGGTCAGGCGTCATCGCCGTGTGCGGCCTGGGCTGGAAGTCGCCGTCAGCGTGGTCGACGGCGTCGCCCAGGTCGTCTCCGAGGGGCGCTGGAAACTGTTCCAGCAGCGCTAACGTCGAAAAACGAGCAGGTCGCTGGTCTCGTACTGCGGCTCGTCGCCGAGTGCGGGCAGCGCCGCATCGATCCGGGCGAAGGCCGCTGCGATGGTCTCCTCGCTCATACGCTCGAAGGACGAGACGGCCCGCAGCTTCAGCCGCTCGTAGTCCTCGGTCAGGCTCGCTGAGCGACACCACCTGACCTCGTCGCGGGCGGCGAACGTCCAGCCGGCACCCGTGAAGTCGCTCGTCACCTCTGCCTCGGTCCGGAACTGCGCCCGGTCGGCGTCCGCCCACTCCGGCACGACGCGGAACCACCACGTGTCGGGCATCCGGTCGGCGAGGTTCACCTGCACGAAGAGTATGCCGCCCGGCTTGAGAACCCGGCGCAGCTCGGCCGCGGCCGCCTCGCGGTCAACGACGTGGTGCCAGACGAAGAACATCAGGGCCGCGTCGCACGAGGCGTCCGGCAACGGGATTCGCTCGGCGGACCCGGCCGCGTACGCGACGGCCGGATGGCCGGCATGGGCAATGGCCTGAGCCCGCATCCGGTCCGACGGCTCGACTCCGTGGACCGGCCCGCCGAAGGCTTCCGCCAGAGCGGGGGTCATGCGGCCGGTCCCCGATCCCAGATCGAGCCAGGTCAACGGCCGCGTCCCCGGCAGGTGCCGGGCGAACGCCGCCATCCACGTCTCGTGCGCGCCCGGCGACATCCGTCGACCGGCGACATATCCGACGTGCAGCCGCTCGTCGTAGTCGACCTTCTCCACGACGCCTCCCCGGTGTCTCGACCGACCCAGCGTAGGACGCACGCGCCTGCCGGGCCCGCAGAAAGTTCAGGTCACGTCACGTTCCGCACTGCACAAAACGTGCAGCACGGGTTCCACAACGTTTCAGCATTCGTACAGTGACCCGTCGCCGCGACAAGCCCTCCACGAACGAACGCCGCCACGTAGCGTCGCGCGGCCCCGGTCGGGGCCGCGCGACGTTCGCGGGTCAGAACTGGTCGCCGCCGGTGAGCTCCCGCTCGAGGCGGTCCGCCGTGGTAGTGACCAGGGCGAGCGGGCGCTCCAGCTCGTTGATGTTCAGGTTGTCCAGCGGCACGGCGTGCCGGTAGGTGACCATGTTGCCGAACAGGCCGATGCCGCCGCACACCTTGTCAGCGACCTGCTGCAGGGCGTGCGCCAGGTTGAGGTTGCCGAGCTCGCCGAACGGCGACTCGATCTGCACCCACTCCTCGGTGTTGTTCAGGGTCAGGTGCCAGAGCACGACCACCTGGGTGCGCAGGTCCTCGGTCTCGAAGACGAGCTTCAGCTTGTTGGGTCCTTCGTCGGAGACCTTGTAGTTGGCCCGGACGTACGAGACCACGTCGTTCCATGTCGCCATATCGGTAGAGCCTTCCGGACTGGGGGTGCGACGGCACATCGCGCGCGATGTCGCGCACGACCGTGCACCGCCCAGCCGGAAAGTGCAGCCGTGGACCCGACTGCCCGATACCTGTCCCAGTACGTCGCTCAGCGGCGTGGGATGCTAACGGTCACGCGGGAAAGGTGGCCGCGTAGAAGGCCGCGAAGTCCTCCGCGGCCATGACCTCGACGCCGAGCGACTGCGCCTTGGCCAGTTTGCTGCCGGCGCCGTCGCCCGCGACCAGGAGGTCGGTGTTCTTGCTGACCGAACTGGAGACGGTGGCGCCGAGGCGGGCCGCGGCCTCCTGGGCCTCGGTGCGACCCATCCCGGGCACCGTGCCGCTGACCACGACCTTCCTGCCGTCCCAGGGCCGGGCGCCGCCGTCGTCGACGACCTCCATGGTGAGACCGTGCGCGGCCAGCCGGTCGATCACGGGGGCCATGGCGACCAGCCCGTCCACGACGGCCTGCGCCTTGATCAGGCCCATCTTGTCGATCTCGGCGATCTCCTCGACGGTCGCGGCGCGCAGCGCGGCCATGGACCGGAAGCGGGCCGCGAGCCAACGACCGACCGACCGGCCGGTCATCCGGATGCCGAGGCCCGTGATGACGCGGTTGAGCGGCTGCGACTTGCTCGCCTCGAGCTGGGTGACGATCTCGGTCGCGTTGGCCAGGCCAAGGCGCCGCACCGACCCGGTGGAGGTGGTGCCCATGGGCAGGTTCGCGAGGTCCTCGACGGTCAGCTCGTAGAGGTCGGCGACGGTCGTCGCGAGGCCCTGCTCGACGAGCGCCTCACAGATCGAGTCGCCGATGCGCTCGACGTCTAGGGCCTCGCGGCTGCACCAGTAGACGAGTGCGTTCACCGCCGCGCACGAGGCGGTGTGGCACCGCCACAGCAGGCTGCTGGTGTCCCACGCCTCGTTGCACTGCGGGCAGGCGACGGGCGGCACCCACGCGGTGAGGCCCTCGGGCTGCTCGCCGACGGCGGCGGTGACCCGCGGGATGACGTCGCCGGCCCGGATGACCGCGACCTTCATGCCGATCGCGAGACCCTGCTCGACGATCCAGGGCGCGTTGTGCAGGCTCGCGTATGTGATGGTGGAACCACCCACGAACACGGGGTCGATCACGGCGCGGAACGACGCCCGGCCGGTGCGCCCCACGTTGACCTCGATGGCCCGCAGCACGGAGAAGCCGGTGTCCGGCGGGTACTTGAACGCGGTCGCCCAGTACGGCGTGCGGCTGGCCATGCCGAGGCGGTCGCGGGCCGCGTCGGCCTCGGCCTTGATGACCGCGCCGTCGATCTGGTAGCCGAGCGTGGGACGGGCCTTCTCGATCGCGTCGATGATGCCGAGAACGTCGTCCACGTTGCCGGAGACCACCTCGCCACTGCTCGCCTCGCGCGTCAGGTCGTACGCCGTGAGGAAGCCGAGGGTCGCCGCGTAGGTCATCCGGCTGGCGTGCCCCGTGTGCTCTTCGGACCCCTCGCCGGTGATCTCGTAGGCGGCGAAGGTCATCGGGGTGGCCGCGACGGCGGTCTGGGCGCGCAGGCTGCCCGCGGTGGCGTTGCGGGAGTTCACGAACGCCTTGCCGCCGGCGGCGACCCGGTTGGCGTTCGCGGTCACGAAGTCGGCGTCGGTCATGTAGACCTCGCCGCGCACCTCGCCGGTGAACGGCTGACCCAGGTCGATCGGCATGCCGGCGATGCCGCCGTCGCGCATCGCCTGGACGGTGACGTCCTCGCCGGTGGTGCCGTCGCCGCGGGTGGCCACGAGGATGAGCCGGCCGTCCCGGTACTGTGCACGGACCGCGAGGCCGTCGAGCTTGACCTCGACGACCGCCTGGTCGGCGAGTCGGCCGACGAACCCGGCCAGGTCGTCGCGGGTCTTGACCTTGTCCAGGGACAGCATGGGGGTCGGGTGGACCACGTCGCCGCCCGCGGACGCCCCGGCCGCGACCGCGGTGGTGATGCCCTGATCGTCCCAGTCGGGGTAGAGGGCGAGGGTCGCCTGGATGCGGTCGGACAGCACGTCGTATTCCGCATCGGGCATGACCATGACCGCCGTGTCGTAGTAGGCGGTGGCGGCTTCGCGGGCGGTGGCGACCGCGACGTCGAACTCGGCGCGGTCGGCGAACGGGACGATGGGGGTGGTCATGGCCAGAGAATTTATCGCCCGGGTCCGACACGATGGGGGAGGGTCGGCGCGGTGATTCCGTCGGCCCGCCGCAGCGGCTCTCCCGGCCGGGCCTGCTGCATCTGCACGACCCCAGCGTCGCGACGAACATAACCAACCCCGGATTCGAGGCCGGCACGCTGAGCGGCTGGAGCTGCGGCCTCGGCGCAGTTGTCACGAGCCCGACGCACTCCGGCGCCCACGCCCGCGCCGGCGCACGGATCTCCCCTCGGGCACATATGCTTCGCGTCGGGTCTGCCACGCGGGGTGAGGTCCATGGGCGGGTGGGAGGCTGACCGACGATGGCCGTGCCGACGTTGATCGTCTCCCAGAGCCGGTGGGGCGCGCACCGGACGATCGCGGAGGCGGTCTCCCAGGCCCCCAGCGGCGCGCTGGTGCTGGTGGAGCCAGGCCGGTACGAGGGGCAGATCGCCGTACGGTCCAAGGGTCTCACCGTGCAGGCCGCCTCGGGGGCCGGCACGGTCGTGGTGGAGACGCGCGGCGCCTTCGCGGCGGTGCACTGCGAGGACGGCCACGTCATACTCGACGGTCTCCAGCTGACCACGTGGGACTCCGCCACGCCCGCCGCGGTGTCGGTGCTCCGCGCGCGGCTCGACCTGCGGTCGTGTTCGGTCACCGGGCAGGCGGAGGCCGGCGTCCTGGTCGAGCGGGGCAACGCCGACCTGCACCGCTGCCACATCGGCGGCATGCGACGCGGCGTCGCGTTCATCGACTCGCGCGGCACCGTCGAGTACTGCACGTTCCAGGACCTGAGCGAGTACGCGGTGCTGTCCAAGCGCGACAGCGACCCGGTCGTGCGCCACTGCGTCGTCCGCGACGTCGGGTACGGCTTCGAGGCGTTCGAGGGCGGCCGCGGGACGATCGAGGACAGCCAGTTCACGGGCGTCCGCACGGCGGCCTTCTTCGCGAGCGCCCGCGCCGAGCCGGTGGTGCGCCGGTGCCGGGTGTCCGACGGGCGCGGGGCCGCCGTCAGCGTCGAGAGCGCCGCCCGCGGGCTGTTCGAGGACTGCGACGTCAGTGACCTCGCCGCCAGCGGCATCGTCGTGTTGAGCGGCGCCGACCCGGTGGTGCGCCGGTGCCGGATCGACCGGGTCGCCAAGAACGGCATCCATGTCAGCGCCGCCCGCGGCCTGTTCGAGGAGTGCACCGTCAGCGGCGCGGGGCTGCCGGGGTTCGCGGCCCTCGAGAACGCGACACCGGTCGTACGCGACCTGACCCTGCGCGACGGAGCCGAGGACACCGTGCTGGTACGCGGCGCGAGTGGACGCTACACGGGGGTGCGCGTCGACCGGCCCACCCGCTACGGCGTACGCGTGGACGGCGGCGATCCGGTCTTCACCGACCTGACGGTCACCGGCGGTGAGGCCGGCGTGGTGATGGAGGGACCGGCCGGCACCAACGTGCGGATCGAGGGCGGCGAGCTGCGCGACGCCACGGTCACCGGCGGCGCCGCCGGCGGCGGCGGACGACTGACCATGTCGGCCGTCCGGGTGGCGAGCCGCGGCGTCGGCCTGACGGCGGCGGAGACGGCGTCGGTGCACCTGTCCGAAGTCGTCGTGACGGGCGGGAGCGTCGGCATCTACGGCTGCGGGCAGGCGAGCCTCCAGGCGGTCCGGACGAGCGTCACCGGCCCTGACCGCGCCGGCGTCAACGCCCGTGACGAGTCGGTCCTGACGCTGCAGACCTGCACCATCAGCGGCTGCGGCGGTGACGGCGTGCTCATCGAGACCGACCGCCCCGTCCTCATCGACGGCTGCGACATCACCGACGTCGCCGGGGTCGCCGTCCAGGGTGCCGACCGGCGCACCGTGACGACGCGCCCGGCGCCCGGCGCCTCCGTCGAGGCGGCTCCCGTAGGGCTGCGCGCGGAGGCAGACGGCGGCGCGGCACGGACCGGGTCCACCCAGGTGGACGCGCTGCTGTCGGAACTGGACGCGATGATCGGTCTGGCCGCCGTCAAGCGCGAGGTGCGCTCCGTGATCAACCTGCTGCGCGTCGGGCAACAGCGCAGAGCGGCCGGCCTTCCCTCGCCGCCGCTCAGCCGCCACCTCGTGTTCACCGGCGCGCCCGGCACCGGGAAGACGACCGTCGCCCGGCTCTACGGGCAGCTCCTCGCCGGCCTGGGCGTGCTGGCCAAGGGCCAGGTCGTCGAGGTCGCCCGGGCGGACCTCGTCGGGGAGTATCTCGGCAGTACGGCGATCAAGACCACGGCGGCGTTCGAGCGGGCTGTCGGCGGCGTCCTGTTCATCGACGAGGCGTACACGCTCGCCCGCACGTTCGGGACGAACTCCGACTTCGGGCAGGAGGCCATCGACGCGTTGGTCAAGCTCATGGAGGACCGGCGCGAGGAGGTCGTGGTGATCGCCGCCGGCTACCGCGACGAGATGTCCGACTTCCTCGCCGCCAATCCGGGCCTCTCGTCACGGTTCACCAAGACGATCGAGTTCGCCGACTACTCGCCCGCGGAACTGCTCGCCATCACCGAGTCGCTGGCGGCCGAGCACGCCTATGACCTCAGCCCTGACACGCAGCCGTTGCTGCTGGAGCACTTCACCGCGGCCGCGCGGGACCACACGTTCGGCAACGGACGCCACGCCCGGAAACTGTTCAACGCGATGGTGGAGCAGCAGGCGGTACGGCTCGCCGACGTCCCCGCCCCCACCGCCGAGCAGCTCCGCCTCCTCCTGCCGCAGGACATCCCCGGCGGGGCCTCAGCTCAGTAGGTCGATGAGGGTGCTCGCGTTGCGTTGCGCGTAGTCGGAGTAGCAGTTGTTCATCAGCACATGGGTCCGGCCGACGCCGTCGGCGAGCTCGCGCAGCCTGGGTGCCCAGTCCTTCAGCTCGCGCTTGCTGTACTCATAGCCGAACCGCTCGTAGATGTCGCGGCTGTCCCATTTGTCGCTGTGGCCATGGAAGCGGACGACGGCGAGGTCCGACGTGGCCTCCACCACCGGGGGCACCGACGACCGGTGCCCCTGCGGCATGTCGACCACGACGTAGGGAAGCTCATGGCGGCGCAGGAACTCCATCGTCTCCGCGCGGTTGTCCCCGTCGAACCACGTGGCGTTGCGGAACTCGACCGCCACCCGCAGCGGGCTGCACCGGTCGCGGACCTCGACCAGGTACTCCTTGTTGGCCTTCCTGATGGTGAACCACGGCGGGAACTGGAACAGGACGGCGCCCAGCTTGCCGGCCTCCACGAGCGGGTCCAGCGCGGACAGGAACCGGGTCCAGACGTCCTCATAGGCCTGCGGTGTCAACGCGTCCGGGTAGACGTTCTTCTTGTCCGTGTCCGGCCGAAGGTCCTTGTAGAGGGCGGAGACCTTGGTGGGATGCCCGGTCAGCAGGCTGAACGCCTTGATGTTGAAGACAAAATCCTCGGGGGTACGCGCCGCCCACAGCCTGGTGGTCTGCTCCGCCGGCGGGGAGTAGTAGGTGGCGTCGACCTCCACGAGCGGGAACTGCCGCGCGTAGTAGTTGAGCCGCCGCTCAGGCGTGTCGGCCGACTCCGGATACCAGCCGGAGTCGAGCAGCGTCCTGTCGGTCCACGAGGCGGTCCCCACGAGGATCTCCCCCACCCGCCCATTGTGCCCGCCCGGGGGTGGCTGCCACGCACCCGGCACGCGGGGCGCGCCGGGTGCGTGGGAAAAGACGTCAGATGACGCGGATGTCCTGGGCCTGCGGGCCCTTGGCGCCCTGCGTGATCTCGAACTCCACGTGCTGGTTCTCGTCCAGGCTACGGAAGCCGTTGGACAGGATGGCCGAGTAGTGGGCGAACACGTCGGGGCCGCCACCATCGGGCGTGATGAAGCCGAAGCCCTTGTCCGCGTTGAACCACTTCACAACTCCGGTAGCCATGTCATCTCCCTTTCAGGGGTTGCGGAGCACGCACCGTGCGAGCTCCCCGTCACGCTTTGATCACCCTGTCCGGTTAGACCGGCAATGCAAAAAAGCGCCTGAGTCGAAACACCACAGGCGCTTACATGACATCTGGTAAACCACACCGCAACGTATTACTCCACCACCCTAGCACAGCCGGCCCGGACCGCCTGACGCGCGCCACGCCGCCGGACCGACCCCGCCGACGCGCCGGACTTATGTCCCCATTAGACTAGATAAATCCATGTCGATGCTGCTAGGGTCGTCCGGTGCGTCCTTCGCGACCCGCCCATCGACAACTGCGGACAGCCCAGGTCGCCGCCGCCGGCGGCAGCACACTCCTCGCGTTCGCCATCATGTCGCTGGTCGGCACCCTGGTCTGGGGTCCCTCGCTCACGAGCACCGGCAACGAGTCGGCCCTGCCGACGGGCAGCCCCGCCCCATCCGAGCCAACGCCGGACGTCAGCCCGCCGGTCAGTCCCACGACCCGCCCGCCCGCGGCCCCGACCCCCACGAGGCCGCAGGCCACGCTGAAGCCCGCGAAGACGATCACCAGGCCCGCGCCCCCACCCGCCCTCGACGGGAACACCGGCTTCGAGGGCACGGTGCTGACCCTGGTCAACAAGGAGCGCGCCAAGGTCGGCTGCGCGAGCCTGACCAGGGACTCCCGCCTGGCCAAGGCCGCCCGGGCGCACTCCGCCGATATGGCGTCGCGCAACTACTTCGACCACACCACCCCCGAGGGCGTCACCTTCGACAAACGGATCATCAACGCCGGCTACCGCTACTCGCGGGCGGCCGAGAACATCGCCGCCGGCCAGTCCAGCCCGGCCTCGGTGATGGACACGTGGATGAACAGCAGCGGACACCGCGCCAACATCCTCAACTGCAAGCTGAAGCACCTCGGCGTCGGCCTGATCTACTCCGCTCGCGGCCGCCCCTACTGGACCCAGGACTTCGGCACCCCGCTCTGACGTCCGGATGAGAAGTGCGGCACACCTGCCCTCGCCAGGCACCACCGTCCAGCAGCGGAAATGGCACACTGCCCGCATGCCGGAGCGCCGTCACGGGATAGGGTCCGCGAAAAGACCCCTGCCCGTCCGGGGCTTCCCGCTCAACACGCCCAGGTCGCCGACGTGCCCTCAAACCGGCCAGGGTGGCACATCAAGGAGCACAACATGTCGGTACAGGACAAGCTAGAGGCAATCTTCGCGTCGGTGAAGCGGCGCAACCCCGGTGAGGACGAGTTCCACCAGGCCGTCCGGGAGGTCCTCGACAGTGTCGCGCCGGCGCTGAGGAAGCATCCCGAGTACGCCGAAGCGAAGATCATCGAGCGGATCTGCGAGCCTGAGCGGCAGATCATCTTCCGGGTGCCGTGGGAGGACGACCGTGGCGAGGTCCACATCAACCGCGGCTTCCGGGTGGAGTTCAACAGCGCCCTGGGTCCGTACAAGGGTGGCCTGCGCTTCCACCCGTCGGTCTATCTGGGGATCATCAAGTTCCTCGGCTTCGAACAGTTGTTCAAGAATGCCCTGACCGGCATGCCCATCGGCGGCGGCAAGGGCGGGTCGGACTTCGATCCGAAGGGCCGCTCCGAGCGGGAGATCATGCGGTTCTGCCAGTCGTTCATGACCGAGCTGTACCGGCACATCGGCGAGTACACGGACGTGCCGGCCGGCGACATCGGGGTCGGCGGTCGGGAGATCGGCTACCTGTTCGGGCAGTACAAGCGGATCACCAACCGGTACGAGTCCGGGGTGCTGACCGGCAAGGGCCTCAGCTACGGCGGCGCCCAGGTGCGCCGGGAGGCCACCGGCTACGGCGCGGTGTTCTTCGCCGAGGAGATGCTGCGCGCCGACGGCGACAGCTTCGACGGCAAGCGGGTGGTGGTCTCCGGCTCGGGCAACGTCGCCATCTACGCGATCGAGAAGGTCCACCAGCTCGGCGGCACCGTGGTGGCGTGCTCGGACTCCTCCGGCTACGTCCACGACGACAAGGGCATCAACCTCGAGGTGCTCAAGGAGGTCAAGGAGGTCCGCCGCGCCCGGATCCACGAGTACGTCGACGCCCTCCCGCACGCCTCGTTCGTCCCCGGTGGCCGGCTCTGGGACGTGCCCTGCCAGGTGGCGATCCCCAGCGCGACGCAGAACGAGCTCACCGCCGCCGACGCGCGCACCCTGATCGCGGGTGGCTGCACCATCGTGGTGGAGGGGGCCAACATGCCCACCACGCCGGACGCGGTGCGGGCCTTCGCCGACGCCCGGGTGCGGTTCGCGCCCGGCAAGGCGGCCAACGCCGGCGGCGTCGCGGCCAGCGCGCTGGAGATGCAGCAGAACGCGAGCCGCGACTCGTGGACCTTCGCCCATTCCGAGGAGCGGCTGCGGGAGATCATGCGGACCATCCACGCCCGCTGCTACGCCACCGCCGACGAGTACGGCATGCCGGGTAACTACGTCGCCGGCGCCAACATCGAGGGCTTCCGGCTCGTCGCCGAGGCGATGCTCGCCCACGGGCTGATCTGACCCTGCGGCAGCCGACCGCACCGGATACTCTCCGGTGCGCCGGCGCCGGGCACGATCTCGCCTAGACTCCGCCGGATGATCGTGCGGAAGTCCGGCGTTGCGGACGTGGCGGTGCTCGCGGAACTGCGCGACATCGATGGGGACCAGCTCGACGCGTACGCCGCCTGGGTGGCCGCCCACGCGCGGACGCACCTACCGTTCGTCGCCGAGATCGACGGGTACGTCGTGGGCGCAGCCTGGCTGCTCGTCGCGGAACGGGTGCCCGGCAACGGGTCGTTGGACCGGCGCTACGGCGACATCCAGGCGGTCATGGTCCGCGAGGAGTACCGCGGCCGCGGCGTCGGCCGCGCCCTGATGACCGCGATCCTGGCCGAGGCCCGTACGCGAGGGCTGCGGCACGTCACGGTCCACTCCGGCCGCCGGGCGGTCGGCTTCTACCTGCGCACCGGCTTCAGCCACCACCGCCAACTCCTGCTCTGGGAGCCACCGCCCTCCTGATCTTGGTACCTGCTGGCGACCGCGTTGGACGCCGATGGCGAGCACACCGGCCGCAGCGACGCCGACCGCCCGCGCGTCGTAGGAGTGCGCGACCTCGTCCCGCACCCACTCGAAGGCGGCCCGCGCGTACTCCGCGTCATCCGGGTGGCGGTCGCGCAACTGGGCGGCGAGGGCCACCACATCGCCGTGCGTGGCGTCGATGACGTCGTCCGCGCCGAGATACATGCCGTGCCCGTCCGCGGACAGACTGCTGCTCATCTCTGGCAGACTACCGGGATGCTTGATCACATTTCGATCCAGTGCGCGGATTTCGCGGCGAGTGCGGCGTTCTACGACGCGGCCCTCGCGCCGCTCGGCGGCCGGCGGGTCCTGGAGTTCGACCAGGCCATCGGGTACGGCATCGACGGTCCGGACTTCTGGATCGGCCAGCAGGAGACCGGCGAGGGCTTCCGCGAGACGCACATCGCGTTCCGGGCCCTGACCCGCGAGGCCGTCGACGCCTTCTTCGCCGCCGCCACGGCCACCGGCGCCGAGATCCTGCACGAGCCCCGCGTCTGGCCGGAGTACCACCCGGACTACTACGGCGCGTTCGTCCGCGACCCCGACGGCAACAACGTCGAGGCCGTGTGCCACCTCCCCGGCTGACAGCCCACCGCTGTACGCGAAGGTCGATGTCGGATCTGCGCCGGTCACTTGTGGCCCACCGGGTATCGCCACGAGAGTCTTCGGGGCACGATGATCCCTGGCCGACGCGGCCGTTGGAGACACGGGAGTACCAACATGAGTGAGAATCCGCTGTACGCCTTCGACACCGATGGCGACGGCCAGGCTGACGTGGTCGGGCACGACCGCGACGGCGACGGGCGGGTCGACAAGGTCCTGGTCGACGAGGACAAGGACGGCAACTTCGACGCCGCCATGTACGACGACGACGGCGACGGCACGATCGACCGCCTGGTCCGCTCCGCCGAATAGGACCGCGGTGTGGGCGCGGCGGACCCGCGGCGCCCACACCGACCGGCCATCGGAGCGAACAAGTATGATCAACCCGTGACCGCGTCGCCGATATCGGCCGGACGTACCCGTGATAGTTGATCTACTTGCCGAGAACGCGCTGCTCCTGCTGTTCGTGGTCGCGGCGGGCGGCTACCTTTTCGGACGCATCCGGATCGCGGGGTTCAGCTTCGGGGTCGCCGGTGTGCTGTTCGCCGGGATCGCCGCGGGGGCGATCGACCCCCGACTCCGCCTACCGGACATCGTGTACCTGCTCGGGTTGGCGCTGTTCGTCTACACGATCGGCCTGTCCACCGGGCCCGGCTTCCTACCGTCGTTGCGCCGGGCGGGGCTGCGGTGGAACGCGCTGGCCCTGGCCGCGATCGTCGCCATGGCCCTCGCGGTGGTGGGCGTCGCCGTCCTGCTGGACCTCAACGGCCCGCTGCGCGCCGGCTTCTTCACGGGCGTACTCACGAACACGCCGGCGCTGGCCGCGGCGGTGGAGCGGCTCAGCGGCCACGCCGCCGACCTGCCGGTGGTGGCGTACTCGCTGGCATACCCCGCGAGCGTCATCGCCTGCATGCTCATGATCGGCATCCTCCAGCGGACCTGGCGCGTGGACCACGCCGCCGAGGCGGCGAAGGCGGGCCTGGCCGAGGAACCCCTGCTCACAGCGACGGCCCGGGTGCGACACCCGCTCACGGTCGACCAGGTGGTCGAGGCGTACGCCGGGCGGGCCATCATCGGCCGGGTCCGCCACGACGAGCAGGACCGGGTCGCCGAGCCGGACCAGCGGCTGGAGCCCGGCGACCTCGTGACGATCGTGGGCACCCCGGACGCCGTCGCGGAGGCCACCAGGATGGTGGGCGAGGCGCGCGTCGAGCCGTTGGAAGCGGCCCACTCGACGCTGGCGGTACGCCGGATCTTCCTGTCGAACCCGAGGCTGATCGGTATGCGGGTGGAGCAGCTCTGCCTGGCCGACCGTTACGGCGCGATCGTCACACGCGTCCGGCGCGGCGACACGGACCTGCTCGCCAGCGGCGACACCGTCCTCGAACTGGGTGACCGCATCCGGGTGGTGGCGCCGCGCACGCGGATGAAGGACGTCAGCCGGTACTTCGGCGACTCCTACCGCGAACTGGGCGAGGTCAACATCGCCTCGCTCTCCATCGGCCTGTGCATCGGCCTGCTGGTCGGCGCGATCAGCATCCCGCTGCCCGGCGGCGGCCACTTCAGCCTCGGCTCGGCGGGCGGCCCGCTGCTCGCCGGCCTGGTGCTCGGCGCCCGCCGCCGCACCGGCCCGTTGGTGTGGCAGCTTCCCGCCTCGGTGAACCAGCCGCTGCGACAGATGGGCCTGGTCCTCTTCCTCGCCGGCATCGGCACCCGGGCCGGCCACGCGTTCGCGGCGACGATCACCACGGGCGATGGCTGGCTCCTGCTCGCCGTCGCGTTCGGGCTGTGTCTGGTGATGGCCGCGTCCGTCCTGGTCGTCGGCCACAAGCTGATGAAGCTGCCGATGGGCGTCACCGCGGGCATTCTCGCCGGCCTGAGCACCCAGCCGGCGGTGCTCGCGTTCGCCAGTGAGCAGGCTGACAATCCGCTGCCCGAACTGGGCTACGCGACCGTCTTCCCGGCCGCGATGATCAGCAAAATCATCATCGCGCAGGTCCTGCTCAGCGCGTTCCTCGTACAGGCGACCTGAGGCGGGTAACCATCGCGCAGACCCTCGGACCCGTCCGGGGGTCATCCCCCGGTTGTCCGGGACGGGCGGCTCGCGCCCGTCCCGGACAGCGGTGCTCAGGAGGCGGTGCAGACCGGGGTGAGGCCGGTGGCCGTCCCGGTGCCCTGGAAACCGAACTCGGTGTACTGGCCGGCGTTCACCCGGCCGTTGTAGCTGACGTTCGTGAACTGCACGGTGCCGCTGTTGGCGCTACGGTTCGCGCTCCAGGCATTGGTCACCGTGGCACCGGACGGCAGGGTGAGCCGGACGTTCCACCCGTTGATCGTCGAGGCGCCGGCCGTGACCCGAACGGAGACGACGAAGCCGCCGGTCCAGGCGTTCACCGAGACCGAGGCCGAGCAGCCGCCACCGGTCGGAACGCTCGACGTCGGAACGCTCGACGTGGGAACGCTCGACGTCGGGACCGACGAGGTCGGAACGGACGATGTCGGAACGCTCGACGTGGGAACGCTCGAGGTCGGGACCGACGAGGTCGGAACGCTCGACGTCGGGACCGACGAGGTCGACACCGTGCGGCCCTTGTTCAGCTCGTCGAGGACCGCCGTGTACGCGGCCTTCTTCTGGTAGCTCCCGTTGCCACCGGTGAACAGCAGGCCACGCTCCGAGGAGCGCCACGACTCGCTGTCGGAGATGCCCCACACGGTGATGCCGGTGCACTTCGCGACGTTCAGGCAGGCCCGGACTACCTTGCGGTAGTTCTCCGCCTGACCGGACCCGATGTCGTTGTTGCTCAGGTCGTCGTCGATGTCCAGCTCGGTGATGTGCACCTCGACGCCGAGGTCGGCGAAGCGCTGGATGTTGGCCTGCAGGTCGCTGCTGATGATGCTGTTCGGGTTGTCGTTGAAGTGCGACTGGAACCCGACGCAGTCGATGTACTGCCGGTAGTTGCGGACGATGTCGTACAGCGCGTTCGCCTTGCGGTTCGGCGTGCCGCCCTGGACCGTCAGGCCCTCGACGTCGTAGTCGTTGATGCAGAGCTTGGTGGTGAACCCGCCGGCCTGCACGACCTGCTTGGCCCGGATGAACGAGTCCCGGATCACGTCGGTGTCGCCGGAGTCGAAGTAGTCACCGTCGCCGTTCGCGTCCCGGTTCATGGTGTGCGGCCACTGGTTGCGGCGCCGGCCGGTGTTGTTGTCCTCCAGCGCCTCGTTCACGACGTCCCAGTACGCGATCTTGCTGCCCCACCGGTTGATCGCGTTGCCGATGAAGGTATTCAGCGTGGCCTGGCTGGCGCCCTGCAGCGCGCCGGCCTGCGAGTGCCACACCAGCGTGTGACCGCGGACCAGCATGTTGTTGCTCTGGGCGTGGTTGACCAGGGTGTCCGCGCCGCTGGTGTTCTGCAGCCCACCGCTCGACGTGGCGAGCGTGTCCGGCTTCATGACGTTCTCGGGGGTCAGCTGGTTGAACTCCTGACCGACGATCGGGTAGAGCCGGTTGGGCGAGGCGGCGACGCCGAAGAACAGCCCGGCCTTGGCGGCGGCGGCCCGCAGGGTCGTCTCGGCCGCGGCGGCCGGACCGATGGACTGGACCGCTACAGCGCCGCCCACCACCAGCACCGCCGTCGCCAAGGCAATTCTCGCAACTTTCTTGCGCTGTCTCACGCTGCTGCTCACTGGACTCCTAAGTGCTCAGTGCGATGCGATGGGCATTCATGCATGCCAACAGAAAGGCGTAGTATCGATACCTGCCCGCAGTAATGTCAATAACTTGCCGAAACACTTTCGAAACCTCGGCGGGGCCAGGGCACGCCACCCCGTAGTCATCCGTGATCGTGACTATCCAGCGTGGATACGACGCGTTAGGTACCCTGCCTGATGCGCATCGCCGAACTGAGCCGCCGTAGCGCGACGAGCATCCCCTCCATCAAGTACTACCTGCGCGAGGGCCTGATCCCCGGCGGCCGGACGACGGGCCGCAACCAGGCCGACTACGACGAGGCGCACGTACGCCGGCTCCGTTTGATCCGGGCCCTGGTCGACGTCGGCGGCCTGTCCATCGCCGCGGTCCGCGACGTGCTCGCCGCCGTCGACAACCCCGACCTGCCAGGGCACGACCTGCTCGGCATCGCCCACCACGCGGTGAGCCCCACACCTGCCCGACGCGACCCCGACGACCCGCGGTGGCAGGCCGCGCGGGAGGAGGTCGTCACCCTCATCGGCGAACGAGGCTGGCTGGTCAGCCCGTGCTCGCCGGCGCTCGACGTGGCCGCCGACGCCATTGCCGCGATGCGCGCTCTCGACCAGGCGGACCTGCTCAGCTCCCTACCGACCTATGTCGAAGCGGTCGAACGGATGGCCGCCTGGGAGGTGGCGGCCGTGCTCGCCCGCGGCGAACCCGCCCGGATGGTCGAGGGTCTCGTCACCGGCACGATCCTGGGCGAGATCCTGATCGGCGCGTTGCGCCGCCTGGCGCAGGAGGCGGAGTCTGCCCGTCTGCAGGGGTTGACTGCGCCCGAGTAGGGATACTATCTGTTTATGAAGGAGCAGCGGGAACGCCGGACGTACGGCCAGCAGTGCGGATTGGCGTACGCCCTCGACATCGTCGGGGAACGGTGGACCCTCCTCATCGTCCGCGAACTGCTCAACGGCCCGCGCCGGTACGGCGAGCTGGTCGACGCGCTGCCGGGCATCGGCACCAACCTCCTCGCCGACCGGCTGGCGTTCATGACCGAGGCGGGCATCATCCGCCCGCTCGACGAACGGCGCCGGACCGCCGGTTACGAGCTCGCCGAACAGGGCGAACGGCTGCGCGAGTCGGTGCTCGCGCTGGCCCGGTTCGGGCTCGGCGTCATGGCCGACCGGCCGGACGCGTCACGGGCCACCATCACCAGGGCATCGTGGGCGGCCCTCGCGATCGAGGCGATGGTCGACCCGGCCCGGGCCCGGGCCGACGAGACCTACGAGTTCGACGTGGACGGCGAGGTCTTCCACGTCACGGCGCACGCGGGCAGTGTCGTCACCCGGCCCGGCCCGGCCGCCGGACACACGCTGCGCATCGGCACCGACGCCCGGACGTTCTTCGACCTCGGGAGTCGGGTGCTCGACCCGATCGAGGCCATCCTGAGCGGCGCGGTCACCGCGTCCGGGCCGCCGGCGGCCGTGCCCCGCTGCCTGTTCCTGCTCGGTCTGGGGGCGGACCCGCACGCCCGGTCGGGCGCCCGGGTCCCCGCCGCCCACCACGGCGTTTGACCCTTGGCGCACATCGACGCCCTTGAAGACCGCTTTAAACTCAGTTAGCATTTGCGTGTCGATTTTGGCGATCGAACCGGCCGACCCGATCAAGCCATCCGACCCATTGCCACCCACTACTGCCACCCACCACGCAGGACCGCTCAGTTTCGCGTCACAGTGACAGTCCCATGTTCCTCGGCGCCGCGCACCGGGGAACGCGCACCGCAGCGCCGTCCACAGAGCCGGGGCGCTGTCGAAATCCGACCCGTTTTTCTGGGGGCGATGCGTCATGGGCAATGCGGCGATGGACAACGCCATAGGCCAGGCGATCCTGGCGATGAGCGACAGATTACATGAGCCAGTGACAGTGAGCGAACTCGCCAGAGTCGCGAGCTTCAGCAAGTTCCACTTCAGCCGCCTGTTCCAACGCTCCACCGGCGTGCCACCCGGCCGGTTTCTCTCCGCGATGCGGCTGCAGGAGGCGAAGCGGCTGCTCGTCACCACGTCGATGCGCGTCGCCGATATCAGCTCGCGGGTGGGCTACGCCAGCGTCGGCACGTTCACCACGACCTTCACCTCCACCGTGGGCATCTCCCCCACGCGGTTCCGCGACCTCGGCGGCCACGTGCCCCTGGCGGGCCAGAGCGAGCCGGCACCGACCGACAGCACCCTGGTCGCCGTGGTCCATCCGCCGGCTGAGGAGGTCACCGGCATCACCTTCGTGGGCGTCTTCGCGGACGGCTGGCCGACGGCCGGCCCCGTCTCGTCGACCATCCTGGACGCGCCCGGACCGTGCCGGTTCGTCGGTGTGCCCCACGGCGAATGGTGGGTCGTGTGCGCGTTCACCACGGTCCTGCGCTGGCGCGGGCAGGCGGCCGGAGACCTGCTCGCGCGCACCAGCATGGTCGCCACCCACGGCCCGTACGAGGTGAACGCCCGGGCCAGGTTCGTCGTCGCCGACGTGAAGGCCGAGTCGATCCGGACCGCTGACGACGCCATCGTCAGCGCCCTGGCGCACGCGACCGGCGGTTAGTCGAGCCGGTGGAAGCCGCCCTGGTGAAAGAGCAGTGGACCGGCTCCGTCGACCAACCTCGTCGCCGAGATCAGGTTGCCGACCACGATGGAATGATCACCGCCGTCGTACATCCGCCACAGCCCGCACTCGAACCAGGCCAGCGCGCCGCGGATGAGCGGCACTCCGGTGTTCTCGCCGGGTAGCCAGCCGACCGGTTCGAACTGGGCGAACCCCGGCGGCCGGTCGTGGTCGGCGAAGTAGCGGGCGAGTTCCTCCTGGTCCGACGCGAGGACCGAGACGCCGAAAGCACCGGCCCGGTGCAGGCTCGCGTGCATGATGGCCGTCCGGTCCACGCACACGAGCACCAGCGGCGGCTCGATCGACACCGAGGTGAACGAGTTCGCCGTCATGCCCCGCGGGGTGGCACCCCCGACGGTGAGGACGGTGACCCCGGTGGCGAACGTGGCCAGCAACGACCGCAACCGCTTCGGGTCCGGCAGGACGTCGGCCGTCACACCGGCCGTCCGTGGCCGGCGGTCGACAGGTACGGGGACAGGGCGGCGACCAGCTCGTCGGGGACCCGGGCCGGCACGGTGCGGGTGTTCGGCCCGCGCATGCACGCCACCCGCTGGCGACCCCGGGCGACGAGGTCCTCGGCCGTCCCGGCGAGGCGGTGGTAGTCGAACCCGAACTCCAGCTGGGTCTGGCTCAACTCGATCAGCCGCATCCGCACCGACACGTCGTCGAGCGCGGTCAGCTCGGCGAAGAACTCGCAGTCCACTTTGAGGGTGAACAGTTTCAGGTCGTCGCGGAGCAGACGCAGGACGCCCGGCGCGCGCTCCTTCAGGAACATCTCCCGGCAGCGTCCCTGCCAGCTCAGGTAGTTCACGTAGTAGACGTTGCCGACCAGGTTGGTCTCCTCGAACCCGACAACATGGCGGTACTCGTAGTAGTCGGCCACCTCTCAGCCCTCCTCCTGTGCCAGGATGGCGAAAACAACCGGCTGCGCGATGTCACGCACCGTGGTCACGAACGTGGACACCAGCAGATCGCCGCTGCGCAGCAGAACCCAGCCGTCGGCCGCGGCCGTGGCGAGGACCAGCGGCCCGGCGGCGACCCCCGCCTTGCGGAGGCATTCGACGGCGCACCAGACCCGGGTGCCCGCGCTCGACGGCGACTCGCCCGTCGCGCCCGCTATCGCGTCGACCAGCGCGGCGGTGCCGCCCGGTACGGCCACGGCGCCGAGGATCTCCGCCGGGTCCGTACCGCGCACGAGCTCCAGATCGCAGCTCACGGCACGTGTCCCGCGCCCGGCGACGGCCAGGGTGAGACCGGCGCAGTGGGCCGCCGAGACCTGGTGACCGGTGACCTCCGGCCGCCCGTCCGGCCGGTACGCCACGGTGGTCGGCGCGCCCAGCGCCCGGCCGATGGCCAGCGCCGTGGCCGCGCGCCGGTCCGCACCCGCGTCCGGCTCCACGGTCACCGCGACGGCCGGGCCGGTCCGGGCGCCGACGCCGCGCTCGAGATGCGGGCCGAGCAACGGCGCTGGCCAGGCCTGCCGCCCGGTGCCGGACCGGACCGCGCGCAGTCGCAGACCGTGCCAACGCTCTATCACCTCGCCCGTCCGCGCGCGGACGGTGACGTCGTAGACGTAGGTGTCGCCCCGCTGTTCGAGCTCGGTCGCGGTGTAGGCGACCTCGGCCTCGCCCTCGAGGCGGTCGCCGGCGGGTTCGATCCGGCCGACGCCGACCGGCAGCAGGGTGGCGCCCGGCACACAGACCTGGTTCCCGTGCAGCAGCGCGTCGCGCACACCGGGGTCGCCGAGGAGCAGGTCGCCCGGCAGGAAGGGACTGAACCAGCCCGCCCGGTCGACGACCGCGAGGTCGGCGTCGATGTCGCGCGCCGCCGCGCGGCGGTAGCGCAGCAGGCGTTGGAACAGTTTGCCCTGGAAGAGCACGCCGTCGTACAGCTCGGTCAGCGGATCCAGCGGCACCGGCGGCAGGCCGGCCGACGGCGGGGCGGGGTCGGGCTCCGCGTCAACCGGTGCCGGGGTCGAGACGGTCGCGGTGAAGTGGTCGGCCGCGTACCCCGTCTCGGCGCTGCGGATCGCGACCGCGACCCGGTCGGGCGCGGTGACGGTGGCGGCGATCCGGATCGTCGTGCGACCGCCCTTCGGCACCACGATCGGCCGGGCGAACTCCACGTTCTCGAACGCCACCCGCGTCGGCCCGGTCGGATCCAGGCAGCCGAGCGCGACCTGCGCCATCGCCTCCAGGCCCAGCACCGCCGGGAACAACGTGGTGTTGTCGAGTTCGTGGTCGGCCAGGTACGGGTCCGTGTCGGCGGCCAGGTCGACCTCGGTGACCAGCTCGACACCGGGATAGTGGACGAGGGTCCGCTCCAGGAACCGCAGCAGCGGTAGGTCGGGCCGCTCGAACCGGATCGTCTCCATGTCCCCGGTCCGGCCGGTGACGACCACGACCGGCTGCGGCGGCGGGTCGGCGAGCAGCGCCCGCAGCATCCCGACACCCCGGTCGGGCGTCACGGGCACGATCCCCTGCCGCAGCAGCGACTCCACCACCGCGAGCCGCTCGCCCATGCCGACGCCGGACCAGACCGACCATTCGACACACAGGCACCGGCACCCGGGATGTTCGTCCGCGTACGCCCGGGTGCGGGCGGCCAGCCAGTCGTTCGCGACCGCGTAGTGCGCCTCGCCGCGCAGCCCGAACCGTCCGATGACACTGCCGAAGGTGATCAGGATCCGCAGCTCACGCTGATCCACCGCGGCGAGGACGGCGTCGAGACCGTCCACCTTGGGCGCCAGCGCCCCACGTACCGCGGCCTCGTCGATGTTGGTCAGGGCGGCCGGTTCGTTGCGGGCCGCGCCGTGCAGGACAGCGGTGACCGGGCCCAACACGTCCCGGACCTCCGCGACCGCCGCGCGGACGGCCGCCGGGTCGGTGACATCGGCCCGGACGTAGTGCACCCGCAGCCCTCGCTCGCGCATCCGGGTCAGGTTGGCCATCAGCTCGTGGTCGGCGTCGGGCGACGAGCGGCCCAGCACCGCTACGGCCACGCCGGTTCCCTCCGCCAGTCCGAGCGCGCACTCCGCGGTGATCCCCTTGCCGCCGCCGGTGACCAGCAGGACGTCGCCTTCGGTGAACGCGGAAACAGGGCTGGACCCACCGCCCGGCGCAGGCAGGGCACGCAGAGTCGGCACCCGGCGCCGGCCGGCCCGGTCGTAGTGCGCCTCGGTGAAGCCGGTGGTGGCGGCGACCTCGGCGACCGCGGCGCGGACGAGCGCGTCCAGGGTCGGCCCGTCCAGTCCGGCCGGCGGCGGCACCCGCAGGACGGTGGTGCGCACGTGCGGCGCCTCCAGACGCAGCGTACGGGCGAGCGCGGCCGCGCCGGCGTCATGCTGTACCAGCACGAACCGCCCCGGACCGGCCGCGGCGGCCGGCTGCGCCGCCGCGAGCTCCGGCAGCAGGTCATCGGCCGTACCGCCGTCCGGGAAACAGGCCAGCTGACCCGGGCCGAGCCCGGCCCGCCGCAGCGCCCCGGCGAGCGGCTCCGCGAGGGGGTGCTGCGGGGTGAGCACCTGCCATGTGTCGTCCGGATCGGCGGCGACGGTCACCGCGGGCGGCGGCGCCGCCTCGACCAGGTCGACGGTGAACGCGCGAACCCAGTCGGCCGCGCCGGCGACGGCCACGGCCGCGGTGTCGGTGCCGCCGCCCGACCGGGCGGTTTCGGCGAGCAGCGCCATCGCGTCGGCCAGTTCCCGCAGGGTAGCGGTGGCGAAGTTCGTCGGTGCCTGCAGGCCGGCCAGGCCGACCTGGCGCGCCGCCTCGTCGACGATGTGACCGACCGTGATCGAGCTGAGGTGCAGGTCGTCCAAGAGCCGACTGTCCTCCCGCACCGACTCGTAGGGCAGTTCGGCGCGTTCGGCCACCAACTGGCGAAGGTGCCCGAGCAGGTCGGTGTCCGGATCCGCCGCCATCGGCCCGGGCGCCGCCGGGGTGGCCGTACCGGCGGTGGCCGTCGCGACCACGTCGGCCACGGGTTCGACGCTCTCGCACGGGCTGGCGAAGAAGCGGAACTCCGCGCCGACGCGCAGTGGCCGGCTCACCCGACCGTCGACGAGCGCGCCCAGGCGGACCGGCGCGCCGAGCACGTACGTGGCGGCGACGACCGCGAGCAGGTCGGCCAGTGACGCGCTGTCGGTCTCCATCGCCAGCGCCGGCACGCCGGTGACGTCCGGGACCATCCGGGTCAGCACCCGGCCCGGCCCGACCTCGATCAGTAGGTCGACCTGTGCGGCCGCGGCCGTCAGCGCCTGGGCGAAGCGGACCGGCATGGTGATCTGACGGCGCAGCAGCGCCACCACGTCGGTGTCCCCGTCGAGGTCAGCGCCGGTGACGGTGGAGACGACCCGGCGGGTCAACGGCGCGAACGCGACATCGGCGGCGCGCAACCGCGCGGCGAGACGGTCGGCCGACGGCGCGACCAGCGGCGAGTGGAAGGCGTGCGAGACGGGGAGCATGGCCCAGGCCTCGCCGGTCCCGGCCACCCGCGCGCCGACCCGACGGATCGCCTCGACCGGGCCGGCCACCACCGTCTGCCGGGGGCCGTTGAAGCCGGCCACCACGACGGGCTCGCCGAGCAGGAACCCTTCGACCCGCTCGGCCGGCAGGCCGACCCCGGCCATCGCGCCGGGCGAGCTGTGCTCGGACATGGTCTCGCCACGGATCCTCGCCACCCGCAGCAGCGTCGTCGCGTCCATGGCGCCGGCCCAGTGCAGCGCGGACAGCTCCCCGAGGCTGTGGCCGACGGCGACGTCGGCGGACAACCCCAGGGTCCGCAGTACGGCGAGACCGGCCAGCGAGCCCGCCACGATGCGCGGCTGGGCGACCGCCGTGGCTATGCCGTCCGCTCCACGCGGATCGACCATCGGCAGGGCAGCGTCCCGGTACACCTCCTCCACCTGCGGGAACCGCCGACGCAGTGCGCCGCCGTCGGTGCCGCGTCCGGAGCCCTGGCCGGGGAACAACAGGCCGATGCGGGGGGCGACCTCGCTGGCACGGCCGATGAAGACCCGCCGGCGCGGGTCCAGCACCGCCCGGGTGCCGCCGGCGAGGCAGTCCAGCGCGTGGCGCAGCGCCGCCTCGGCCGCCTCGGCGGAGTCGACCACGACAGCCGCCCGCCACGGCCGGTCGGCGAGCTCGCCGTGCAGCGTCACCGCCAGGTCGGTGAGCTGGGCGTACGCCAGGGCGGGGACGAACCGGGCCAGTTGCTCCACCTTCGTGGTGAGTTCGTCGGCGGTGTCGGCGTCGAGCAGGAGCACCTCGGCGTCCTGCCGGGATGCCGCGATGGCGCGGGCGCGCCCGACCCGTGCCGGCTCCGCGGCGAGTGCCTCCCCCGCCAGTACGACATGGCTGTTGATCCCGCCGAAGCCCATCGCGGTGACGCCCGCCCGTACCGGTCGCCCGGTCGGCCACGCCTCGGCGCCGGCCAGCACCCGCAGCGACGGGTTGCGCTGCGTCAGGACCGGATGCGGGTCGACGCAGCCCACCGTCGGCGGCAGGATCCGCTCATGCACGGCCAGCGCCGCCTTGATGAGGCCGGCGACGCCGGCGGCCGCCTTCGTGTGGCCGATCATGGCCTTGATGCTGCCGATCGCCGCCGGCGGGTCGCTCGCCGTCCGCCGCGACGACAGCGCCCGCAGCTCGTTCTCGTCACCCACGGCCGTACCGGTGCCGTGTCCCTCGAACAGGCAGACCGCGTCGATCGGAAAGCCGGCCCGCGCGTAGGCCCGGTCCAGTGCCAACTGGTAACCGCCGAGGGTCGGTCGGGTGATGCCGCCGTTGCCGTCGGAGGAGATCCCCCAACCGGCGACCGACGCGTAGACCCGCCGGTCCTGCGCCCGCGCGTCGGCCTCGCGCATCAGCACCACCATGCCGGCGCCCTCGCCCGGCCAGAACCCGTTGCAGTTGCGGTCGTAGACGCGCATCTCCCCGGTGGCCAGCGCGCCGGTCTTGGCGAACCCGATCATCTCGAACGGGTCGATGGACAGGTCCACACCACCGGCGACAGCCACATCGAGCTCGCCGTCGGCCAGTGCCCGGCAGGCGGAGATCACCGACAGCAGCGACGACGAGCAGGCGCCGTCCACGGCGTACCCGCCGCCGCCGAGATCGAAGTAGTTGCAGATCCGCCCGGCGATCGTGTTGGACAGGCCGCCGGCCAGGGTGTCCTCGTCGATGCCGGGAAACGGCTGCTTGTACCGCGTCTCGACCGCGTCCAGGAACCCGGCGAGCTTGTCGTCGGCCCAGCCCTCGCCGCGCAGCGCCGCGATGAGCGTACGCCGGACGTACGGCCAGCGCAGGCGCATCGTGTTGGCCCGGGTGAACTCGCCGGTGAGCGTGTTGCCGACCACCACGCCGGTCCGCTGCCGGGGCAGCCCCGCCGCCATCGGGAAACCGGCGTCCGCTAGGGCCTGCGCGGCCACGTCGAGGGCCAGCCAGTGGCTCAGGTCCGTCGACCGGTACGTGCTGCCCGCGATCCGGTACCCGACGCGGTCGAACTCGTACCCCTCGATGACCGCCGCCATCCGGGCGTAGAACCGGTCCGGGCGGGCCGGATCGGGGTCCCAGTAGTCGGCCAGCCGCATCCGCACATCGGGCAGCCGCCGGAACGCGCGCCGGCCGGCGAGCACGTTCTCCCACAGCTGCCGCGGGGAGTCGGCGTCGGGATAGCGGCACGCCATGCCGACAATCGCGATTCCCTCGCTTCGCTCGGTCATGCCGACCGGCCCGCGAACGCGGCGGCGATGCCCTGGCGCCACCGCTCGTACGACGGTCCGTCGGCGTGGTCGCCCTCGGGCAGTTCCGCGTTGGTCACCGCGGCGGCCTTCTCCGGTGTGACGCCGCAGAACACCTCGGTCGCCACGGCCGTGTGCGGGACGACGTTGCCGGCTCGCACGCGGGCCTGCGCGCCGAAGGCGCTGCCCTGCGCCACGGCGGCGCGGTGCTCGCCGGCGTCGCGGTGGAACCGCCGCAGTTCGTCCTCGTCAGCACCGCCGGCGTAGGTCGCCGCCAGTCCGGCGCCGCTGTAGAGATCGCTGTGCCGGCGCGCTGCGAACGACCGGATGGTGGCCGTGATCCGGTCGGGGTCGGCCCCTTCGACAAACCAGAGCGCGCGGCCGATGCCCTGGTCGATCACCCGCGACGAGTAGTCTCGGGGCTGCCAGCCCACGTCCCCGGGCGGGCGTTGGCGGTGCACGACCCGGTCGGTGTGGAAGTACGCCTCATGGAACCCGTACCCGTCGAGGATCAGCCACCGCAGCAGCGGGTCCGGCGCCCACAGCCGGGACCACAGCACTCTCGGCAGCCGGGCCATGGCCCAGCCGACGCCGACGTAGGTCATGTACACATGGCCGGCGCCGGGTCCGGTGAGCAGCGCGGGGACCCGGTCCCGGCCGGGCGTCGGCAGGGCGTCGAGGATCGCGCACGCCATGGCCGCGCCCTCGTAGGCGAATCCGCGCAGCGGCGCCGGTACCGCCTCGAGTTCGGGTTGGGCCTGCACCGGTCCGCGCGCCTGGGCCACGGCGGCGAAGCCCTCCAGGAAGGTACGGCCGATCGACTCGAGCAACTGGGTGGCGGCGTCGCTCTTCGCGTGGAATCCACGCACGTCGAGCCGGGTCGCCGACACGTTCGGAGTGAGGATACGTCGCCGCGCGCTCCGCCAGATTCCAGCCACAGTTCCTCCACCATCGCCATCACTGACACGTGTTGGTCGGGCACCGATCCAGGTTGCAGCCTCGCTCCGGCACGCGGGCGATGTCTTCTCCGATCGTGCGGCATTCAGCGATGAGTCGACATACAGCACTCGATGAGAAGACGGCGTCGTCGGCGCGGCGGCAGGATGACTCGCGTTCGCCGAGCATGAGGGGGACCACGTGCCGTCGCTGCCCTTCTCGTCAGAACTGACCCGCCGTCTGCCGGTCTGGATCCGCGCGGCCGTGCCCGCGGCCACGGTGATCCTCGTTGCCGCCGGGCTGTACGCGGTGGCCCGCCGTCCCGAGGCCGCCGAGGCCGCGCGCGGCGAGGTCGCCGCGCGGTTCGGCTTCACCGAACTGCCGATCGCACTGCCACCGGGGTTGCCGGAACGCACCATCCGCGAGGTCAACCCCAGCTATGAACACATCCGCGCCTGGATCTCGTCGGTGGGCGCCGGTATCGCCGTCAACGATCTGGACGGCAACGGCCGCCCCGACGATCTCTGCCTGGTCGACACCCGCAGCGACACCGTGGTGGTCACCCCGGCCCCCGGCACCACCCCGCCCCGCTATGCCCCGTTCGTGCTGGACCCGGCCCCGCTGCCGACCAACACCGCGGTCGCGCCGATGGGCTGCGCGCCCGGGGAGTTCAACGACGACGGTCGCACCGACGTGCTCGTCTACTACTGGGGGCGCACGCCCGTGCTGTTCCTCGGCCGTCAGGCCGCTGGCCCGCTGGGTCCGGCCGCGTTCCGCCCGACCGAGCTGGTGCCCACGGCGCCGACGCCCGACGGCCGGTACGCGGGGCAGCTCTGGAACACCAACGCGGTATCCATCGCGGACTTCGACGGCGACGGCCATGTCGACATCGGGGTGTTCAACTACTTCCCCGACTCGCAGGTGCTCGACCCGCAGGGCCAGCCCAACGTGCAGATGAACCACACGATGTCGCGGGCGACCAACGGCGGTGGCGCGCACCTCATGCGGTGGATCCCCACGCCCTCCTCGCCCGACGGGCCGACGGTGCGCTTCGTGGAGGACACCGGCGCGATCGACCCGGCGGCGGCCACCGGATGGACGCTGGGCGCCGGCTCGGCCGACCTCGACGACGACCTGCTGCCCGAGCTCTACGTCGCCAACGACTTCGGCCAGGACCGCATGTTCCACAACGTGTCGCAGCCGGGTCGGATCCGGTTCGAGCTCCTCGCCGGCAAGCGGTACCCGTACACGCCGAAGTCGATGGTCCTCGGCAACGACTCGTTCAAGAGCATGTCGATCGACTTCGGTGACCTCGACAACAACGGCGTGTTCGACATGTTCGTCAGCAACATCACCACGCCGTGGGGGCTGCAGGAGAGCAACTTCGCCTGGGTCAACAACACCACGAACCCGGCCGCCGCCCGGGACACGATGTCGCGCGGCGTGGCCCCGTTCGACAACCGTGCCTCCGACCTCAACGTGGCCTGGTCGGGTTGGGGCTGGGACGCGAAGATGGCCGACTTCGACAACAGCGGCGACCTGGCGATCGTGCAGACCACCGGGTTCGTCAAGGGCGAGATCAACCGCTGGTCGTGGCTGCAGGAACTCGCCATGTCCAACGACCTGATGCTGAAGAACCCGCAGATGTGGCCGGATGTGGGCCCGACCGACGACATCGCCGGCTCGCACAGCCTGGTGTTCTGGGCCCGGGAGGACAACGGCCGGTTCGCCAACGTCAGCGCCGATCTCGGCCTGGCCGCGCCCGTGCCGACCCGGGGTATCGCGGTGGCCGACACCGACGGCGACGGGTGGCAGGACTTCGCGGTCGCCCGGCAGTGGGGTCCGCCGGCCTTCTACCGCAACGACCACCCCGCGTCCGGCAACTTCCTCGGCCTGCGACTGCACCGACCCGGCCAGGGCAGCGCCGTCCTCCCGGCCTACGGGGCGGTGGTAAAGATCACCGGTGCTGACGGGCGTACCCAGATCTCCCAGGTCGACGGCGGCAGCGGCCACTCCGGCAAACGCAGTTTCGACGTGTTCTTCGGCGTCGGGGCGGCCACCGCGAACATCACGGCCGACCTCAGCTGGCGCGACACGACCGGCGCCGTGCACCGCAGCACGTTGACCCTGGCGCCCGGCTGGCACGACATCCTGCTCGACACCCAGGCAACGGAGGTGGCGCCGCGATGACCGAGCTGAGAACCGCGCCGATACGCGACGTCGGGGCTCCCGCTCCCCCGACCGCCGCCGGCCCGGCCCCGCAACCGCTGCCCCCGGTTCCCCGGCTGGACGGACGGGACCCGCGCTACCTGGCCCTGCGCAACTTCGCCATCTCGATCTCGGTGCTCAACATCCTCGGCTACACCGTGCTCGGGTTCGAGCAGCCGTGGGCCTGGCCGATCCTGACGGTACTCACGGCGTACGCCGCCGAGTTCGGGTTCGAGACGGTCGCGGCGTGGGCGGAGCGACGACGGCCGGGCTTCACCGGGCACGGGGTCTGGGGGGTCTACACCTTCCTGCTGCCCACGCACATCACCGCGCTCGCGGTCAACATGCTGCTCTACGCGAACGACATGTTCGGCGCCATCGCCTTCGGCGCCATCGTGGCCATCGGGTCGAAGTACGTGCTGCGGGCACCGATCAAGGGCCGGATGCGGCACTTCATGAACCCGTCGAACTTCGGGATCACCATCACCCTGCTGGCGTTCAGCAGCTGGGTCAGCATCGCGCCGCCGTACGAGTTCACGGAGAACGTCCCCGACCTGTTCCGCCTGTTCATCCCGCTGGTCATCATCTCGGCGGGCACCCTGCTCAACGCCGCGCTGACCAAGAAGATCCCGCTCATCGTCGGCTGGGTCGGCGGTTTCGTCATCCAGGCCCTGGTACGCCACTACGTCTGGGACGCGCCGCTGTGGACGGGCCTGACCGTGATGACCGGGGTGGCGTTCGTGCTCTTCACCAACTACATGATCACCGACCCGGGGACCACCCCCTCCAGCGGCCGCAACCAGTTCATGTTCGGCGGCTCGGTCGCCGCCGTCTACGGCGTCCTGATGCTGTTCAACGTGGTCTACACCCTGTTCTTCGCCGTCACGATCGTCTGCCTCGCCCGTGGCCTGTACTGGTGGGGCCTCGACTTCACCCGAAGGGAGCGTCATTCATGACCCAGGCGGCCATCCCCATGTCCGGTCGTCCCATCAGGTTCGCCGCGCTCAACAGCGCCCATCACCGGATCGCGCTGAACATCTACATGGTGATCGTGCTGGCACACTGGGCCGAGCACCTGGCCCAGGCGTTCCAGATCTGGGCTCTCGGCATGCCCCGCCCGAAGGCGTTGGGCGCGCTCGGCATGGCCTTTCCCTGGCTGATCCGCACGGAGTGGTTGCACTACGGCTACGCCCTGGTGATGATCGCCGGGCTGATGCTGCTGCGGCCCGGCTTCGTCGGGCGGGCCCGGACCTGGTGGACCGTGGCGCTGGTCATCCAGTTCTGGCACCACATCGAGCACCTGCTGCTGCTCCTGCAGTGGCAGACGGGCACCTTCCTGTTCGGCGCCGCCGTACCCACGAGCGTCCTCCAGCTTGTGGTCCCGCGGGTGGAGCTGCACCTGTTCTACAACTCCATCGTGTTCATCCCCATGGTGATCGCGGTCTATCTGCACCTGCGACCCAACGCGTCCGAGGCCGAACAGATGTCGTGCTCCTGCGCCGGAGACCGGTCGGTCGCCCCGGCGAAACCATGACGGTCACGGCCGTGCCCGGCGACACCCGCGCCCGACCCCGTCGGGCGCGGGTGGCCCTGGTCGCCGCGGCGGCGGTCCTCGTAGCGGTCGCCGTACTGGCCCTGGCCGCGAAACCGGGCGCCCCGCCACGACTCCTCAGCACCGAAGCGGCGGCGGACACCGGCCCGGCCGAGATCGTGCTGACCTTCAGTGGCCGGCCCGACGCGTCGACCTCGCATGTGGCGGTGCGCGACGCCGACGGCATGGTCATCAACGCCGGGGAGCTGAGCGCCGACGGCGCCCGGCTGCGCCAGCCGGTCCGCGCGCCCGGGCCGGGGGGCTTCACGGTCGCCTTCCACGTCACGTTCGACGACGGTGCCGAGTTGTCCGGCAGCACCGCGTCGGGCGCGGTCGCGGCGCCGGCGGCGGCCGACACCGCCGCCGGGGAACACTCCCACGGCGTCGATCCGGTGGGCGCGGTCCTGCTGCTGCTCGACGCCGCCACGGTGGCTGTCGTCGGCGTACTGCTGATGCGCCGGCCCCGCAGGCCCCTCTCCGCTAGAGACAACGATGGGATCGACCGATGACCCGACTCCGCGGCCAGGTCTGGTACGGGTTGGTCCGGTGCTGCGTGGTCGTACCACTGTGGCTGCTCCTGGTGCCGGCGGTCATGGGTGGACGCCGACTGCTCGTCCGCCGGCACCGGGACGTGCCGGCCTGGGCGGCCGCGCTGGCCGTCCTGGCTGTCTGGCTCGGCCCGGCGTACGTGAAGGCCGCCCAGCTGGCGAGCACGCGCGCGGACGTCGTCCCGGCGGCCTGGTGCCGGGCGCTCGGTCGACTCCGCGAGGACGGCCGACCCATCCGCGCAGGCTACGTCCGCCGGCAGTTGGCCGCGCACGGCTTCGGCCCGGACCCGTTGCGCCTGCTCGGCGCGGGCAGCGTCGCGTGCGTGTACCTGGTCGCGGATCCGGGCGGCACCGGGCCGGTGGCCGTGAAGCTGCTGCGACCGGGCGTACGCACGGCGATCGCGCGTGACCTGGCCGTGTTCCGGTTCGGCGCGCGCGTCACGGCCCGCCTGCCCCGGGCACGGCACCTGCCGATCCTCGACATGATCGGGCACATCGCGGACGCGATCGCCGGGCAGGTCGACCTCGTGCGCGAGCGGGAGAACCTGCGCGTCCTGCGGGAGCGGCTCGACCCGGCCAGGATCACCGTGCCCGCGCCGCGACCCGGCGGGTCGGTGGACGTACTCGTCATGGACCATCTCGCGGAGTTCAGCGATCCGCAGCGCGAGGCGCCGCCGCAGCATCAGCGCCTCGCGGCGGAGTCCCTGACGGAGTGCGTGTTCCGGATGCTCTTCACGGTCGGCGTGGTGCACTGCGACCTGCATCCGGGCAACCTCCGGGTGGCCAGGGACGGTCGGGTGTGCATCGTCGACGCCGGCTTCGTGGTGACCCCCGACGACGTGCTGCGCCGCCAGTTCTGCGAGTTCTTCCTGGGGTTGAGCCTCGGCAACGGCGCGCGGTGTGCGCGCAGCATCGTGGACGCCGCCGTCACGATGCCGGCCTCGCTGGACCGCGACCTGTTCGACGCGGAGGTGACCGACATCGTGCGGCGCTACACCGGGCTGCCCGCGGGAGAGTTCAGCATCGCCTCGTTCGTCGATGAGCTCTTCGCCCTGCAACGCCGCCACCGGATCTTCGTGTCGGCGGCGTTCGTGGTGCCGATCCTGACCCTGCTGGTGATCGAGGGCAGCGTCCGTACCTGGCATCCGGACCTGGACTTCCAGGCGGTCGCCCAGCCGATCGTCCTGGCCGCGCTGGTCCGGCTGCCAAACCCGGGGCGGGTACGCGCGCGGGCCGCCTGATCAGTCGAACTGGACCATCTCGATGACGTTCCCGCTGGGGTCGCGCACGCCGAAGTACGGCCCCACGGGCGAGTCCTGGAGCGTGTCGTGCACCAGGTCGGCGCCGGCCGCGCGGAACCGCTCGAGCGCGGCCGCGGCGTCGTCGGTGTCCACGTCGAGCGCGATCGTCGCGCCGGCCGGATAGGTCGAGACCGCGGGCTGCTCGCACTGGGCGAGCAGCAGCGTCGGGCCCTCGCTCTCCAGCTCGACGAAGTGGGGTGCCATGCTCGCGTCGCGGACGTCGAAGCCGAGCAGCTTGGTGTAGAAGGTGATCGCAGCGTCCATGTCGTGCACGCCGACGGTGATGACTCGAAGCGCCATGTGTGTGCTACCTCCGCGTTCGGGATTCGAGATTCTCTGTGGTCAGGCCGGGTCGGCCACCGGTTGCGGGCGCGTGCGCAGGGCCCACGCGAGGGCCGCGCAGGCGATGCACAGCACGCCGCACACATACCACGTCGGGCCGACGCCGATCAGGGCGATGAGGCCGCCGCCCGCGGCCGTGCCGAGCACGCTGAGCGTGATGTCCACCCCGCCGTAGAGCGCGTACCCGTGCGCGACGTCCTTCTCCGGCAGCAGGGCGGACACGTGGGCCGCGATGATCGGCATGGTCAGCGCCATCAGGGACCCTTCGACCAGCGTCAGGGCCACGGCGAGCGGCATGTTCTGCACGCTGCCGTAGACGATGGCCATCGCGCCGAGCGACACGGATCCCACCGTGATCGCCGCCGTGCGCGGGACCCGGCCCCAGATGCGGCCGGCGCGCGGCGAGATCAGCACCATCGGCGCGCTGAACACCGCGAACGACCACGCGGTCACGGCCGGGTTGGCGCCCAGGTCCTTCAGGTACAGGCCCCAGAGCACCACGTTGGCCCCGTACAGGAAGGAGGTGCCGACGGTGCAGAGCAGCACCAGCCGCATGGTCCAGGCGAGCCGCCACGCCCGGGCGGTGCCGGAGCCGGACCCGGGGCGGTCGTCGGCGGCTTCGCCAACCTCCTCGGCCGGGCGCGCGGCGGCGCGGGATCGCCAGGCCAGCACGACCCACAGCACCAGCACCGCCGCGGACAGCCCGCCCGCGAACCAGGGGGCGATGTCACTGCTGCCGATCACCAGTGAGCCCAGCAGGAGCGGGCCCACCAGGCCGCCGACCGTCTGCCAACTGCTGAGCTGGCCGAACCGGCGTTCGCCCTCGGCCTCGTCGTCGACCTGCGTGCCGGTCACGGTGCGCACCGTGGTGGCCAGCCCGGTGAACCCCGCGCTGAGCACCACGTCGGCCGCGATCAGCGTCACCGGCACGGAGGCGAAACCGAGCATGGCGCAACCGACCGTGCCCAGCGTGGCGGCCACGATGCCGGCCAACGCCGGGCCCTGCCGGGTGATCAGCCGCGCCCAGCCCGCCTGCGACGCGGCAGAGGTAAGGCCGGCGGCCGCGAGCACGATGCCGATGGTGCCGGCGGAGAACCCCTGGTCGGACAGGTATCTGGCGATGATGGAGATGAGGCTGAAGTTGGCGGCTCTGGTCGCTGCGGCGGTGAACAGCAGGGAACGACGCCCGTTTGCCCAGGTGATCGGGCCGAATCGGGATTGCGCGAGTGTCGTGGACATCATCCTACTTCCGTCGCTGGCGCACAGAATAGTGCGATCCCTGCTACTCCATCCATATCCACCACGGTGCCGACATCAGAATTTAACGACTACCGGACCTGGACAATGGTGGGACGCGCGGCGGCGCCGCCACGACGCAGCAGATCACCCAGGCGTAGGAACATCGGCCCACACCAGAACGCGCTCCACACCCGCTCGTGTTCGACCGGCAGATGCCGGTGCGACGCGACCAGCACCGTCTGCCGCTCGGCCGGCGCGATGCTGAAGATCACGGTGCTCGGCTCGCCGCCCGGGTGCGCCACGGCGAACTCGAGCTGGTCCATGGGCCGGGCACGCACGAGCGACAGCGCACCTGGCGCCTCCGGCAGCAGGAGCGTCAGCCCTGCGCCGTCGCCCGGTGACGTCACGTCGCACCAGCGCGCGGCGGCGTCGGGATCGGTGAACGCCCGGTAGACGTCCTGCGACGCCGTTTCCTCGATCACGTACGAGACGACCAGCCGCCGGTCGCCGTTGGGTTCGGTGTACTTGAGCAGCGCGTAGTTGCCCGATTCGCGCTCCGCGATCACGATGACCTCCTGGCTCGAAGACGGCCCGGAGGCCCTAGCAGACGCTGGGACCTCCGGGTTGGTACGTGTGTCAGTTGGCCCGCAGGCGACGGAACTCGGCCGCCTTGGTTTCCCACTCGTCGGGGGACAGCGAGGCCATCGTGGCGCACACGGCCGCCATGATGTCGAGCCCCTCACCGAGGTTGAACGCCTTCTGGAAGTGCACGTGGTTGCGCGGCGGGATCTGCACGACGTCGGCGCCCACCGCGAGGCCAACGTACTGCGGATCCACCAGACGCTTGCCCAGGTACACGTCCATGATGGCGTTGTAGACGATGATCGCCGGGAAGTCCGAGCCGTGCTGCTGGGAAACGCAGACGCTCTTCGGCTGCGGGATGTTGGGCGAAAGCGTGATCTGCACCCAGTCGCCCAGCGTCTCGCAGAAGCCCGCGACCTCCCACTCCACGATGATGAACTCGAACTGGCGCACGCCGGCGGCGTTGAGCACCGGCGCGGAGCGCTGCATCTTCAGCAGCGACTCCATCCGGATGACCTCCTTGACCTCGCCGTCGACGACGAGCGGGAGGCTCAGCTCGGAGCGTTCGTGCTCGAGTTCGGGCTCCGGTGGGAAGGCCTCCATCGGCCTCTGGACCACGTCGGTTGCGATTGACATTTCGTACCTCCTTCGCAGGACTTGTTCGGATGTTTGGCGGGTCAGCCGCTGGCGCGGCGCCTGAACCGCGCGCGCATGGCCTCTTCCGCCGCTTTCTGTGGATCCGCCCGGTCGCCCAGCAGGTCGTCGAGCTGCCCGACGCGACCGGCCTCCACGTCGGCGCCGGTTACCGTGAGGCTGGTGCCACGGGGTAGCCGGGTCGCGTGGAACATGGCGTCGGTCAGCAGGTCCTCGAGGATGCGGCGCAGGGCACGTGCGCCCGTGCCAAGCGTCGCCGCCTGCGTGGCGATCCGGTCGATTGCGGCGTCGGCGAAACGCAGGTCGATCCCGTCGAGCGCGAACAGCGTGCGGTACTCCGGGATGAGCGCGTGCTCGACGTCGAGCAGGACGCGGCGAAGTTGCGGCACGTCGAGGGCCGCCAGCCGGCTGACCACCGGGAAGCGACCGAGGAACTCGGGGAGCATGCCGAACTCCACGAGGTCCTCGAAGTCCGGGTCGACGCCGTCGTCGGCGACCGCGAGCGACGAGCCGAAGCCGAGCGGACTGCGCCGCACCCGGTCGCGGGTGATCTCCGCGAGGTCGGAGAACGCGCCGCTCGCGATGAACAGGACATCCGCCGTGGACATCTCGTGACTGCGCCCCTGCGGGGTGACCCCCACCCGGACCTGGGTGCCCTCGACCATCTTCAGCAGCGACTGCTGGACAGCCTCACCGGAGACGTCGAGCGACCCGCGGGTGAGCCCGACGGAGCGGCGCGCCAGTTTGTCGATCTCGTCGAGCACCACGATGCCCCGCGCGGCGAGGGCCACGTCACCGTCGGCGGCGCGGAAGAGCATCTCCGCGACGGAGTCGACGTCCTCGCCCGCGTAGCCCGCCTGGGTGAGGCCTGTGACGTCGGCGACGACGAACGGCACCTGCAGCGCCTCGGCGAGTGAGCGCGCGAGCAGCGTCTTGCCGCACCCCGTCGGGCCGATCAGAAGCACGTTGGACTTCTGCAGGTTGTGGGCCGCCTTGTTGATTCTCTTGTAGTGGTTGTGGACGGCCACCGACAGCACGCGCTTGGTCCGCTCCTGCCCGATGACCCACCGGTCGACGTGTGCGGCCAACGCCGTCGGATCCGTCGTCGAGCCGCCGTAGCGGGCGAGTTCCGCGTCCGCGATGCTCTGCGCGGCCGAGGTCACGCACGTGCCACAGATGTACGCCCCGGTTCCGGCGAGCAGCACGTCGGCCGTGAACTCGCTGGCGCCGCAGAACGAGCAGACGCAGAGGGGTTTCATCGGGCTCTCCTCACACGAGGGTCGACGTCCCGATCAACACGCTATATGATTCTCAAGCGCCCTGCAACGCATCGATCCGCTCGAGATCGTCTGTCGATACCGGAGGTCGTGCCGTGCCGTCACCGCTGCTGTCCATCCTGGATCTGTCCATCGGCACGACCGGTCGCCCGTTGTCGGACGCCCTCGGCGACACCGTCCGCCTCGCCGAAATGGCCGACGGTCTGGGATTCGAGCGGTTCTGGGTCGGCGAGAACCACAACATCGGCAGCCTCGCGTCGAGTTCACCCGCCGTGCTGATGGCCACCATCGCGGCGCGCACCGGTCGGATCCGGGTCGGTGCCGGCTGCGTGCTGCTCAACAACCACGCGCCGCTCGCGATCGCCGAGACGTTCAAGGTCCTGCACACCCTCCACCCGGGGCGGATCGACCTGGGCCTGGGCCGGGCGCCCGGCGGCGACCCGCTCACCGCGCTCGCGCTGCGCCAGCAACGCACGCTGGCCAGGCCGGACGAGTTCATCGACCGGCTCGCCGAACTGCTCGGCTTCGCCGACGGCCTGCCGAAGGACCACCCGTACCACGGCGTGGTCGCCATGCCCGCCGACGCCCCGCTGCCGGACCTGTGGGTGTTCGGCTCGAGCGTGCAGAGCGGCCAGACCGCGGGCCTGGCCGGCGTCCGTTACGGCTTCGCCGCCCACCTCGCGCCGACGCTCGACGGCGCCCCGGACGCCATGGCCGCCTACCGCGCCGGGTTCGAACCGACCGGCTCCGCACCGTTCCCGTGGACGGCGGTGTCGCTGCTCGTGTTCTGCGCCGACAGCGCGGAGCGCGCCGCGGACCTCGCCGACGCGTACGCGCTCGCCTGGAGCAGGCACGGCACCGCGCGGGCCGGGCTGATCCCGACGCTGGCGGAGGCCCGCGGCGCGGCCGGGGATCCGGCGTTCGCCACCGCCCGGGAGCGGGTGCGCTCGATCGCCGTCATCGGCACGCCCGGCCAGGTCGTCGGCCGCCTCAACGATCTCGCCACCGAACTGCGCGCCGACGAGCTGATCCTCACCACCGGGATCCACGACCCGGCTGAGCGCGCGCGGTGCTTCGCGCTCATCCACGAGAACTGGCCCGCGTGCGCGGTGCCACCGGTCAGCGTGGCGTAGGCGCGAACATCGCCCGCATGAGATGCGGCAGCGCCAGCCCCTGGAAGTCGGCGGTCGGGTGGTACTCCCTGATCGCCCCCTCCAGCACCAGCAGCCCCAGGAGCGGGAAGACGAACTGTGGGTCCGCGTACAGCCCGAACCGTCGTTGGATGTCGAACAACCGCACCGAGAAGTCGAGCAGCTCGAACTGGTCGGCCCGGCTGCCGGTGACGCTGCGCACCAGCGCCCCGAGCTCGCGCCGGAACCCGGCGTCGTCGAACCCCTCGGGCAGCTCCACCGTGGAGAGCACCAGGTCCGCGCAGCGCGCCTCGTTCCCGGTCCCCATCCGGAAGAAGAACTCGGTGAACGCGCGCTGCGCCGCCGGCGGCAACGCGACCACGAACCCGGCGTCGACGACGCACACCGAGCCGTCCGGGAAGAAGTACAGGTTTCCGGGGTGCAGGTCGCAGTGCACAAGCCCGTCGACGAACAGCATCTTGTAGACCGCGTCGAGGCTGGACTCCACCGCCCGGGCCGCGACCGGGGCACCCAGGTCGGCCGGCGTGCGGCGGACCAGACCGGGGACGAACTCCATCACCAGCACCCCGGCACCGGTGCGCGCCGGGTCGGCCAGCCGCGGATGCGGACGCGGCACCCGGACCTCGGCGAACTCGTCGACCGCGTCGGCCACCGAGGTGAGCGCGGCCGCCTCGCGGGTGAAGTCGAGCTGGTCGGCGATGGCCGCCGAGAGCTGGGCGACCGCCGCGTGGGTCGGCAGTCCGCGCATGAGCCGGGTGTTGGCGATCATCGACGCGCCGAACCGGAACAGCCGCAGGTCGGCCGCGATGGTGGCCCCGATCCCGGGGCGACGCACCTTGACCGCGACGACCGTACCGTCGAGCAGCTCGGCCCGGTAGACGCAGGCGATGCTGCCCGATGCCTCGGGGACCGGCACGAACGCGCGGAACAGGGCCTCCAACGGTTGGCCCAGCCGGTCGGCGGCGAGGCGCCGCGCGACGTCGACGGGCATGGGCGGCGCGTCATCGTGCAGAGTGGACAGTGCCTGGCACACCCGGGCCGGCAGCAGGTCGAGCCGCGTGCTCAACAGCTGGGCCACCTTGACCGCGGTCGGTCCGGCCCGGTAGATCTGCTGGACCCCGATCACCCACGCGGCGTCGGGGAACTCGCCGCGCCGCCGCCGCGCCACCACGACCAGCCAGCACCCTGCAAGGCGCAGCGCGGTGACAGCGAGGACGACACCCAGGTACGTCAACCGCCCGCCCAGTGCCAGCAGCGGCACCGGCCGGACCCGCTCAGCGGGTGAACTCGATGAGTTCGACGACATTGCCGCTCGGATCCGCGACGGCGATGTACCGGCCAACGGGGCAGAGCTGCGGCTTGTCGTGGAGCACGTCGGCGCCGATGGCACGCAACCGCCCCAGTTCGGCCTCCACGTCGTCGATCGCGAGATTCAGCAGCACGCACGCGCCGTCGGGATAGTCGGCCTTGGCCGGGCGCTCGCACTGCTGCAGCAGGAGCAGCGGCCCTTCGCTCTCCAGTTCGACGTACGCCGGGGCGGCCGTGGCGTCGCGGACACCGAACCCCAGATGCTCCGTGTAGAAGACGACCGCCTGGTCCATGTCATGGACGTTGACGGTGATGACAGCGAGCGTGGCCATATGTCTTCCCTCCACCGGGAGAAGGCTTTGGAAGATGGTATTGCTTTCCCTATCATCAGAACAAGGCCAACGCTATCTCTCGATCAATATCTGCTGGTCCACACCGCAGTCGCCGGTCCATTGACACTATTGACGAGAAGTTACTACTCTTCTCTATACCAACTTTGGTCCCTTGATGAGGGGGAACGGTGGCTGGTCCCAAGCGGCGCCTGCTGTTCTGCTCGTTCTGCGGAGTCAACGAATTCGGCGTCGACGCGCTCATCACCGGCACCGGCACCGCGATCTGTCCCGACTGCGCGCGCACCGGGCTCGCCGCTCTGGCGGGGCGGGCCAACCGCCGCGAGCGTGCCGGCACGTCGACGCCGACCGCGCTGGTGGCTGAGCTCGACCAGCACGTGGTCGCCCAGGACGCCGCGAAGCGCATGCTCAGCGTCGCGGTCTACAACCACTTCAAGCGGGTCGGCCGCACCGAGCCGGGCGGCGTGCGGCTCGCCAAGTCGAACATCCTGCTCATCGGTCCGTCCGGCACCGGCAAGACACTGCTCGCCGAGACGCTGGCCCGCACCCTCGCCGTGCCCTTCGTGGTCGCGGACGTCACGTCGATGACCCAGGCCGGCTATGCCGGCGAGGACATCGAGTCCATCTTCCGGCGGCTCGTCATCGCCGCCAACGGCGACATCACCGCCGCGCAGCGCGGCATCGTGTTCCTCGACGAGGTCGACAAACTCGCCCGCCGCGAGGCGACCGGAGGGCTCGACGTGTCGGGCGAGGGCGTGCAACAGGGCCTGCTCAAGTCGCTGGAAGGCACCATGGTCTCGCTCGAGGGCCGCCAGACCGACCCGACGGCACGCGCCGGCGAGGTGCGCCGGTTCGACACGTCCGAGGTCCTGTTCATGGCCGGCGGAGCGTTCGTCGGCCTCGACGAGATCGTCGGCACGCGCAAGGCGTCCAACAGCTTCGGGTTCGACCCGCGACGCGAACCGGCGGCCCGGATCACCGACCGTGCCGCCGAACCCGAGCCCGGCGACCTCATCTCATTCGGCCTGCTGCCGGAGTTCGTCGGGCGGTTCCCGGTGATCGTGCGGCTCGACCAGCTCGGCGCGGCCGAACTGCGCCGCGTGCTCACCGAACCCCGCGACTGTCTCGTCGCGCAGTACGAGGAGCTGTTCCGCCTCGACGGGCACGTGCTCGACCTCACCCCGGACGCGCTCACCGCCGTCGCCGAACGGGCGCACGCCCGGGCAACCGGCGCCCGAGGGCTGCGATCGGTGCTGGAGACGGCACTGGCCGACCTGATGTTCCGCGCGCCCGACCTCGAACCGGGCCAGTCCCTGCGGGTCGACGCCGCACGGATCGAGGCCGCGCTGGACGGCGCCGTCGAACGCGACGGGACCGCCGCGCAACCGGGCCAGGCCCCGCCGGCCGGCCGGAACGCATCTCCACAGCTGTCTCCGGCCGAGGAGCCGGGACAAGAAGGCGGCCACGCCGAACGGCGGGCAGGACGCACCCTCCGCGTTGCCAGCGGGGCGCTCATCCGCCGCTCGACGTGACCCTGGTCCCACGATAGTGGGAGGCGAGGAGTAGACGTAATGACCTCACCACAGATCAGCCCGCTCGCGCCCCAGACCGAGTTCCCCCCGGTCCCGGGCATCGAGTACCAGCGCTCCGAACTCAACATCCCGATCGTCGTCGACGGGGAGGTCAAGGAAGTCCTCAAGATGACGGCCGTCCTCGAGCTCGACCGGGGCGCCCCCGTGACGAACGCCGGCGGGCACCGGCAGTTCGAGTTCCAGATCAACACGTGGGAGGTGGCGGGCTACTCGGAGTTCCTGTCCGAGTGGGTCACGATCACGCTCTCCGACGTGCAGCAGCCGCGGAGCCTCGCGATCGCCCAGTCCGCGTCGGCGGACTTCCCGGCGATCATCGTCTACAACGCGATCTTCGACGTGTACGTCGGCAAGCGCCAGGTCGCGGCCGAGGTCACCGGACTCGGCGTCGGCGTCGAGGCGTACGAGGTGCCGCCGCAGGTCGGCATCCAGTTCCAGAAGGCGTTCCCGCTCGGCCCCGGCATCGAGGCCAGCGCGGGCGCCTGCGCCGAAGAGGCTTCGCTGCAGGAGGAGCAGTTCATGGCGGTTGCCGAGGAGTTCCGCAACCTCCGCGCCTGACCACCACCCGGGGCCGCGGTCGGCGACGGCCGCGGCCCCGACCGCTGAAGATCCCGCGATGGGAGGCCCGCCGTGACCCTGACCTACCGTCCTGGCAGCAAGCAGGACCCGACCTTCCGCCACCCCGACGGCACGCACAACGTGCTGGTCAGCGACATCATCCAGAAGGGCACCCCAACCCAGGTGTACCGCGGGCTCACCCATCCCGCGGCCCTGCGCGACTGGACGGGCGACGACGCGGCGGAGACCGCCGACGGCGTGTGCTGGCACCTGCCCGAACTCGGCGTGTCCGGAACGTCGATAGGCGAGGTCGAGGGCGAGTACGTCAAGGTCGTCCTGGACACACCGGCGTGGCCGACCACCCGCAGCGTCGCCACGGTCCGGCTGTGGCCGGTGCCGCGGGCGACGCTGGTGATGGTCAGCCACCGGGGCCTGACCGCGGACGACCTGGAACTGTCCCGCGCGCTGTGGGCGCCGGGCCTGCTCAACCGCCTCCGCTTCTGGGTTCAGGCGATGGCTCCGCACAGCCGTGCCGTCGGCATCGTGGAAACCGGCAGCCGCGAATGAGCGAGCGTAAGCGAGCGAATCATCGGCTCAGTGGTTTCTCATGCCGGCGCCGGAGCGCAGCGGAGGTGACGGCATGAGCGCGGTCGAAGTGGCCGTGCCGGCGGCGGTGGCGCCACCGGCACGGGAGTCGATCTCGCCGCGCGGGGCGTACACGGTCACGTTCCTCGCGCGCGCCTCGCAGATGGGCACGATCGCCATCGTCGCGCCGTACCTGCTCGACCGCGGCGTGCCGGTCGGCTACATCGGCGTGGTGATGGTGTTCGCCGCGCTCGGCGCGACGGCCGCCGGGCTCGTCTCGGGCAAGCTGGTCGACCGGTTCGGCGCCTGGCGCGCGCTCGTGTGCGGGCTGATGGTGGCCGTGATCGGCGTGCTGGCGTTCATTTTCGTGCCGGTCTGGCCCCTGATGGGACCGGCCTACCTCGTCTCCACAGCCGGCACCTCGACGGCGAACACCGCGCTGCGCACCACGATCGCCCTCGGCACCCCGAAGGAGGAGCACGAGCGCACGTTCGGCACGCTGAACAGCATCGGTACGACCGGCGCGCTGATCGGCCCGCTGCTCGTCGGGTTCGTGGTGATCGACGGCACCGCCGCCGCGCCCTGGTTCGCGGCCGCGATGCTGAGCACGGCGACCGTGGTGGCCTTCCTGCTGCGGCGGCCGGCGGTCGCCGACCCCGAGGTACCGGCCGCCGGCGACAGCACGCCGGAGCCGGCCACCATGGCCTCGGTCGGACGGGCGATCGCGCCCATCGTCGCGCTGGTCACCACAAGCGCCACGATGTACGGCGTCTACGCCGTGCTGTGGGGCCTGTTCCTGCGCGGCCTGGGCGCCTCGAACCTGGTGATCGCCTGGTCCTTTGTGGCCACGATGCTCCCGGTGGTCCTCCTGTCGCGCTACGCCGACCGGGTGCTGCCCCGGACCAACCGGTGGTTGGTCAGCGGCGGCGCGACCATGCTGCTGGGCGCCCTCGCGTTCGCCTACGCGTACACCGGCACGGTGTGGCTCGCGATCGTGTTGTCCGTGGTCGAAGGCCTGCTGATGGCCGTGTCCGTGCCCGTGACCTACGCGCTCATCGCCCGGCACGCGCCGGCCGGCGGCACCGGACGCGCGTTCGGGATCGCGTCGGCGGCCGACTCGATCTCGTCCGGCGCCGGAACGCTCCTCGCCGGCCTCATCATCGCGACCGGCGGCGTCGCGTTCGCGTTCCAGCTGGCCGGGGCGTACTGCCTGGTCGGCACCTTCGTCGGGCTGCTCTGGTGGGCTCGGCGGGCCCGCGCGGCCCGCGCCGTGCCGGCGTAGCACCGTCCACAGTCGCCGCCACCGGATCCCCTCACCGGTGGCGGCACCCGTCGGCCAGGAGTCTCAGGCGGCGCGGACCAGCTGGTCGAGGCCGAGCAGTTGGGTGCACCGCTGCACCGCCTCGGGGTCGCCCTCGGCCGTGATCTTCCCGGTGAGCACCGCCTCGATCGGGCTGAGCAGCTTCGCGCCGACCCGGATGAAGGTCTCGGCGTCGGCGCTGAGCACCAGTGCCGGATTCGCCGCCGGCCCGCGGTGGGCCGTGGCCGCGCCATCGTGGACGGTGACGGAGAAGACCTCGTCGTCGACGCGGAACTCGTACTCCTCGTCGACGCCGGTCGGCTTGCCCACATCGATCATCGTCTGCACGGCGAGGAACCCCCAGGCGGCACGGCTGGCGGACCGGGTGGCGTCCTCCTCGGTGAGGAAGTTCATGCCCCACCGGGCCAGCACATGGATGGCCGGGCGCAACTGCGCGCCCAGCGGGGTGAGCCGGTACAGCTTGCCCCGCGCGTCGCCGGGGACCTTGTCGACCTCGATGATCCCCTGCTCGGTGAGGAACCGCAGCCGGTCGGCCAGCATGTTGGGACTGACGCCGGGCAGGTTTTCGATCATGTCGCCGAACCGGCCCGGGCCGATGAGCAGCTCCCGGACGATCAGGATGGTCCACCGCTCGCCGATGAGGTCCATGGCGGACGCCAGGCCGCAGAACTGACCGTACTGCCGCTTCTCGGACACCTTCGCCTCCCCCATGTTGATACGTAACAGTATAGGGACCTACCCCGGGCATCGCTCCGGCATGCGGATGACGACGAAAATGGTCCAGATAGGTATCGAAGATCTATCCAATCACCGGTGGTCCGATCCAACAGCGCCGACGCCTGGTCGGGCCTAGGCTGGTGATCGCCAAGGATCTTTCCGAAGGGCGGCCACCGTGACGGCACTGGAGATCGCCGTGACCTCCGCCCAGGGCGCGCGCACCGCGTACCGGTGCGGCGCCGACCGGGTCGAGCTGTGCGCGGCCCTCGAGGTCGGCGGCCTGACTCCGTCAGCGGGCCTGCTGGACACGACGCTGGCGGGCCTCGAGGCGCTCACTTCCGAGCCGGGCCGGCCGTGGCAGGGAGTTCACGTGCTGATCCGGCCGCGGCCGGGAGACTTCGTCTACGACGCCGACGACCTGGCCACCGCCGCGGCGGAGGTCCGCGCGGCCTGCCGTGCCGGCGCCCAGGGGGTCGTGGTGGGTGCGCTGACAGCCGGCGGCGCCATCGACCCGGCCGCGCTGCGCCTGCTGGCCGGGACCGCCAGACAGAGCGCGCCGCAGGTGGCGGTGACGTTCCACCGCGCGTTCGACCAGACCGCCTCGCTCCCCCACGCCCTGGCGGAGCTCCTCGACCTCGGCCTGGTCGACCGGGTGCTGACCTCAGGCGGCAGGGCCACCGCCGGCCAGGCGGCGGACGTACTTGCCAGCTTGGCGGGCCGATCCGCGGGACGGATTGAGATCATGGCCGGCGGCGGCGTCCGCCTCGACGACATCCCGGCCCTGACGGCCGCCGGCGTGGACGCGGTCCACCTGTCGGCGAAGCGGCGCGTCGCCGGGGCGGGGGCGCGCGTGGCCCTCGGAGCGGGGGACGACGACCCCGGCGCCTACTTCGTCACCGATGCCGGCCAGGTCTCCAAGGCGGCTGCCGCCCTCGGCGCGGCCGGCCGGCCCGGCGGCTGACGCCACCCGGCTATTGGCCGCCCGCCGAGGGGTCGGTGGTGGCGACCTTCGACAGCCCGCGAGGGCTGTCGGGATCCAGGCCGAGCACGCGGGTCAGCTGTTCCACCAGCACCTGCGCGGGCACGATCGCGCCCAGTGGGGCGAGCGGCTCGGGGACGTCCGGGCCGGGCAGGTGCGTGGTGCACGCCTTCGCGAACTCGCCATCCCCGCCGATGCCGACCGTGACGGCTCCCCGCGACGACAGGTCGCTGGCGAGCTCGGTCATCGGGGCCAGCAGCGGCCCGTCCGGTGCGGCGAGCAGGATCGCGGTGACCCCGGAGGTGACGACCGCGATCGGGCCGTGGCGGAAGTCGGCATAGGAGTAGCCGCGCACCGGCCGCAGGCAGGTCTCCTCCAGCTTCAACGCGGTCTCCAGCGCACTGCCGAGCATCAGCCCCCGGCCGGAGACCACGACGTGGTCGGCGTCCCGGAGGCCGGCCACCGCGTCCGCCACGTCCGCCGCCAGCAGCCGCTGGACCTCGGCCGGGATACGGGCGAGGTCGGCGTCGAGCGCCTCCGGCTCGGTGGCCAGCGCGGTGCCGATCACCGCCATGGCCGCCAGCTGCGTGGTGTGGCTCTTGGTGGCCGGGACGGCGAGCTCGGGTCCGGCCTGGGTGACCAGCGCGATGTCGGCGTTGGCCGCGAGCGGCGAGTCGGCCACGTTGGTGACGGCGACAGTCACGGCGCCGCAGCCCTTCGCCCACGCCTCGGACTCGACGATCTCGGCGGTCTGTCCGGACTGCGAGACGCACACGACGACGCAGTCGGTCAGATCCAGGCGGGACCGGTAGTGCGTGGCGACGCTCGGCGAGAGCAGCCCGCCGAGGATGCCGGCATGCGTCTCGAGCAGGTAGCGACCGTAGATGGCGGCGTGGTCGCTGGTGCCCCGGGCCGCGAACAGCACCTTCCGGCGCCCGCCGGCCAGCTGGGCGAGCTGCGGCCGCAGCGGGATCAGAACGTCCAGGGTGCGGCCCAACGCGACGGGCTGCTCAGCGATCTCTCGGGCCATCTGGGTCGTGGACATCTGGGCTCTACCTCCAGGCGATCCACGCACGGTCCGGGTAACTCCCGCGCCGAGCGGGTGCGCCCCGCCGGCAATTCGTACTGTACTAGCTGAACTCACCTAAATGGGCAGCTCCCGCCAGGTCCCGGTTCATTATCAAGCGGTTCAACCTGGAGACCCCCGGCCGCGAGGAAGCGGACACGAGGGACCAGCGACGCCGTCGCTGTCCGGGTGGATATAGCCGAGGGCGTCCCACGTACGGCCTTCCCACGGCCGGTTGCCGAGCTGCTGGAACTCGGCGAGGGCCTGCCGGCAGTTGCCCAGTGCCTCGTCGCCTGAGCTACCAGCCGCTTCCCACCCGGTGCCGGGACCTCGGCCTGGGCCGGTGGGCCCTGGACGTGTGGTACTGACGCCGATCGTCATCCGCACCCGGCGCACCCAGGCGCCGTCCGGCCCGGACACACCGCGCGGTACGTGTCCGGGCCGGACGAGTGCTGGCCGTGGCCGACCGGCACGGTCCGGCGGGACGTTCGCCCCTGCTGGGACCGTCGCCGTCGCGCGACGCTGAGGCCGTGACACTGACCACGGACCAGGTGTGGAGCGCTCTGGGCAGGGCGTCGTTCGCGGTGCTGAGCCACGTCACCCCGGCCGGCGCGCCGCGCAGCACGGGCGTGCTCTACGCCGCACACGACCGGCGGCTGTTCGTGGTCGTCGCGAGTGACGGCTGGAAGGCACGGCACATCGCGGCCGACGGGCGGGTCTCGGTCACGGTCCCGGTACGCCGCGGCGGGCCCCTGTCGCTGCTGTTCCCGATCCCGCCCGCGACCGTCAGCTTCCCCGCCACCGCCGTCGTGCACGAGGCCGGCTCGCGCGAAGGCGCGCGCATCCTGTCGGCGATGATGCACCGGCTGCCGCGCGAACGCCTGTCGCAGAGCCGGATCATCGAGATCCGCCCCGAGGGCCACTTCGTCACGTACGGGCTCGGCGTGTCGCTCACCCGGATGCGCCACCCGGGCCTGGCCCGGGCACGCGTGCCGGTGAGCGGGTAGCGGCCACGCCTGCCGGCGTGGCCGCTGTCAGCGCGTCAGCCCCAGCGTTGCACGAGGCGGTCGTACTCGGCCTGGGTGACCGGCAGGACGGTGCCGTGCCGTGGCCGGCCGGGCATCGTGTAGCTGGACACCATCGACCACGCTCCGGTCGTCAGGTCCGTCGTGGTGAACGGGATGTAGCCGCGCCCGCCGTACTCGTCGATGAACAGGTACCAACGGTTCTCCGTGTTCGATTTGAACACCAGCGGGCCCTCGCCCTGGCTGATCGAGCCCTGCCCGATGCACTCACGCAGGAAGGTGTAGTTCGTGTTGAGGATCGTGCCGGACCGCTCGGCGAGGATGAACTTGCCGCACGCCGACTGCGACGCGCTGCGCTCGTCCTTGGTGTACCGGTAGTACGTACCGCTGTGCTTGATGATGGTGGAGTCGATCGTCGAGTAGCCCTTGTCGACCCAGATCTGCGCGGCGCTGAACGTGCGGAAGTCGCTCGTCGTGGCGTACATCATGCGGTTGTAGCTCGTACCGGTGTGGTTGGTGTCGCTCGTGGCGTAGAGCTTGGCGGCCCAGAAGACCACATACCTGCCGAGGGTCTCGTCGTAGTACGCCTCGGGCGCCCAGGTGTTTCCGGCCGTGTCCGGGGAGACCCGGGCGAGCCAGGGTGAGCTCCAGTTGACCAGGTCGGTGGACTCCCAGACCAGGATGGACCTGCTGCCCGTTCGCTGCGCGGCGTCCCAGTTGCCGTTGCCGTAGATGCGCAGGTCGGTGGCGATCTGGTAGAAGCGGTCGCCCTGCGGTGATCGGATAATGAACGGATCGCGGGCGCCACGGGTGCCCAACGCCGACGTCAGCACCGGGTTTCCGCCGTTCAGGGTGCGGTAGCGGATGGGGTCGTTGCCCTGGCTCAGGCCGAAGTAGACCTGCTCGCCGTTCGCGGTGCCCTCGCCGGTGAAGTAGCTGAACAGGTAGCCGGCGTAGGTGGTCGTCGGGGTGGCGCCGACCGGGACCAGCTGCCACTGCTGGTTGGCGCCGTTGGTGTCGGTGTACTGCGAGATCCGGCCGCCGTCCGCGGTGGACCACCCCCACACGTCCAGCGCCTTGCCGCTGTTGCGGTTGAGCAGCTTCACGTACCCGCTGTCGGTGTCCACGACGCGGAACTGCTGGTTGGTGCCGCCGTTGTCCGACCATTGCAGCACGTTGGCGCCGTCGGCGGTCGACGCGCTCGCGATGTCGATGAGCGAGCCGCTGTGCCGGGCGCGCAGCTTGTAGTAGCCGCTGCCGGCGTCGACGAACTGGAACTGCTGACTGGTCTGCGAGGTGGCGCGGGTGCGTTGCTCCACACCCGCGCCGTTCGCGGTCGAGGCGCCGACGATGTTGATCGCCTTGCCGCTGTGCCGCGACACGATCTGGTAGTACGCCGTCGGGTCGATGGTGGCGGCGTTGGCCGTGAACGCGGGCACGACCGCGGCCACACCGCCGACCACAGTGAGGCCGACCAGCGCGGCCAGGGCGCGGCGGCGCCGTCGGGGGCGGTCGGTGGAGGACAGCCGTTTGTCAGGGAACATGTCCACTCCTGAAGGGAGGATGGCTCCGGGGAGGGGACGCGGAGCCACGGTGTGGACCTAAATGTTTGCGTTAACACGGACCACAGTCAATAGAGTCGCTTCCCGACGCCCTCCTCAGAGGTTGCGCGCGAGATGGTCGATCACATCGCGCGCGTCGTCCTCGATGCCGTGGATGAAGGTCGACTTGCGTCGCCTCAGCAGGGGAAGCCCCAGCGCGTACAGGCCCGGGCTGTCGAGTACGCCGCCCTCGTGGGTGAGGTGGCCCTTGGCGTCGACGACCGGTACGTGCAGCCACGTGTAGTCCGGGCGTTCGACACCGACCGCTTCTTCGTCGTGTGCACCAACCTGCTCGGCGGGTGCCGCGGCACGACCGGGCCTTCGTCAATCGATCCGGCGACCGGCAGGCCGCACGGATCCGACTTTCCCGTCATCACCGTCGCGGACATGGTGCGGTGCCAGCGGGCGTTCCTGGACGTCCTGGGCATCGAGCGGCTCGCGGCCGTGGCCGGCGGTTCGCTCGGCGGGATGCAGGCGCTGGAGTGGGCGGTGCGCTACCCCGACCAGGTCGACGCCGTCGTGGCGATCGCCTCCACGCACGCGCTGCATCCGCAGGGGGTGGCGTGGAACGCGATCGCACGGGAGGCGATCATGCGCGACCCCGCCTGGCAGGGCGGCCACTACCACGGCACGGGCCGCGCGCCCGACGCCGGCATGGGCGTCGCGCGGATGGTCGGCCACATCACGTACCTGTCGGCGCCGGCGCTGACGGACCGGTTCGGCCGGCGGCTGCAGTCGGCCGGGGACATCCGGTACACGCTCGACGTGCCAGAGTTCGAGGTCGAGAGCTACCTGCGCCATCAGGCCGACTCGTTCGTCAAGCGCTTCGACGCCAACACCTACCTGTACCTGTCCCGGGCGCTGACCTACTTCGACCTCGCCCGGCAGCACGGCGGCGGGTCGCTCGAACGGGCGCTCGCCGGCGTGTCCGCGCGGACGCTGCTGATCGCCTTCAGCTCCGACTGGCTGTACCCGCCGTCCGGGTCGCGGGAGATCTCCGACGCGCTCCGCACGCTCGACAAGCCGGTCGAGTTCCATATCATCGACGCGCCGTACGGCCATGACTGCTTCCTGCTCGAGGAAGCCCGGCAGACGCCCATCGTCCGCCGCTTCCTCGCCGGACCGCGAACGGAGACACCCTCGTGACCGACAGGCCGCCACGCGCCGAGGAGGCCCGCGCGTTCGGGTTCGAGACCCGCCAGCTCCACGCCGGGCAGCGACCGGACCCGAACACGGGGGCACGCGCGGTGCCGATCTTCCAGACGACGAGCTACGTGTTCGAGGACCCGGAATCGGCCGCGGCCTACTTCAACCTGCAGGAGTACGGCAACACGTACTCGCGCATCATGAACCCGACCGTCGCGGTGTTCGAGGAGCGGGTGGCCAACCTCGAGGGTGGCTGTGGCGCCGTGGCCTTCGCCAGCGGCATCGCCGCGCAGGCGGCGGCGCTGTTCACCCTGCTGCAGCCGGGCGACCACGTCGTGGCGTCCTCGGCCCTCTACGGCGGGACGGTCAACCAGCTCAAGCACCTGCTGCGCAAGCTGAACGTCGAGCTGACCTGGGTCGACCCGGACGACCTGGACGCGTGGCGGCGGGCCGTCCGCCCCAACACCAAGGCGTTGTTCGGCGAGACGATCGGCAACCCGGCCGGCAACGTGCTGGACATCGAGGCGGTGGCGGCCATCGCGCACGAGCACGACGCGCCGCTCATCGTCGATAGTACGTTCGCGACGCCGTACCTGTGCCGCCCGATCGAGTGGGGCGCCGACATCGTGATCCACTCGGCGACCAAGTTCATCGGCGGGCACGGCACGAGCATCGGCGGCGTGGTCGTCGAGGCCGGCACCTTCGACTGGTCCAACGGGCGCTTCCCCGTGATCGCCGATCCGTCGCCGGCCTACCACGGCCTGCGGTTCCACGAGACGTTCGGGACGTACGGCTACCTGATGAAGTTGCGGGCCGAGACCCTGCGCGACCTCGGCGGCGCCCTCTCCCCATTCAACGCGTTCCTGTTCCTGCAGGGGCTGGAGACGCTGTCGCTGCGGATGGAACGGCACGTCGCGAACGCGCGGGCGGTTGCGGAGTTCCTGGCGACGCATCCGCTGGCGTCGAACGTGACCTATCCCGGTCTCCCGGACAGCAGGTACCAGCCGCTGGTGGCGAAGTACCTGCCGGGCGGAGCGGGGGCGGTGTTCTCGTTCGACTGCGCCGGCGGCCGGGCCGGCGGGCAGGAACTGATCCGCGGGCTGACGCTCTGGTCCCACCTGGCGAACGTCGGCGACGCGAAGAGCCTGGTCATCCACCCCGCGAGTACGACGCACCGGCAGCTGAGCGACGACGAGCTCCGCGCGGCCGGCGTCGCGCCCGGGACGGTCCGGTTGTCGGTGGGCACCGAGTCCGTCGAGGACCTGATCTGGGACCTCGAACAGGCTCTCGCGTACGTGAAGGAGGCGGCGACCGCATGACGGATCTGACGCGGTACCAGGACCCGGTGACGATCCAGCGCGTGCTCCACCACGCCACGACGATCGCGATCGTCGGCCTGTCGAGCAACGAGCTGCGGGCCAGCTACTTCGTCGGCTACTACCTCAAGCGGCACGGATACCACGTGATCCCGGTGAACCCCCGCGAGACCGAGATCCTCGGCGAGCGGTCCTACCCGAGCCTGGTGGACGTGCCCGTGCCGGTGGACGTCGTCAACGTCTTCCGCGCGCCGGAAGCGCTGCCGGGGATCGCGCGGGACGCGGTGGCGATGGGCGCGGACAGCGTCTGGTGCCAGTTCGGCGTGATCAACGACGAGGGCAACCGGATCGCCGAGGACGGCGGGCTCACGGTGATCGTCGACCGGTGCCTGAAGGTCGAACACGCCCGGTACATCGGGCGGATGCACTGGCTCGGCTTCAACACCCAGCGCATCACCTCGGTCCGCGGCGGGCTGCAGTAGCCAACCCGTCGTGACGACGCTAATGAGCCGGCGTCTGGACGTACGCCCTGAGGCTGACCTCGTCGTCGGACTGCACGACCGTGAACAACGTCCCTTCCGGGAACCGTTCGAGCACCTGCGGCGGGAGCTGTACGGTGCCGTCGCCGGCCACCACGGCGAAGTCCTGCCCGTCGCGGCCTTCGGCACCCACCCGGCCGTCCCGGATGGTGACGGCACGGCCGAGGCGGGCACCCACGTCGCCGTCGTGGGTCACCACCACGATGGTGGTGCCCCGCTCGGCGTTGACCGTCTCGAGGGCGTGGACGACCTCGTCGCGACCGCCGGTGTCGAGCTGGCTGGTCGGTTCGTCGACAAGGAGCAGGCCGGGGCCGGCGGCGATCCCGACGGCGAGGGCGGCCCGTTGGCGCGCACCCGGTGGGAGGGTGTCGACCGCGGCGTTGCCCTGGCCGCCGAGACCGACGAGGTCGAGCACGCGATCCGGATCGTCCAGCTTCACACCCTTGGTACGGGCGGCGCGGCGCTGGGCCAGCATGATGTTGCGGCGCAGGCTGACGTACGGCAACAGGTTGCGGGTGGCGTTCTGGACGACGACGCCGATCTGCGTGCCGCGCAGCCGCGAGATCTCCTTGTCCGACAGCTTGCCCATGTCGTACGTGCCGATGTTCACCAGCCCGGCGGACGGGCGCATCAGTCCGGCCAGGAGGGCGACCAGCGTCGACTTGCCCGACCCGGACGGGCCGACCAGCGCCAGCATCTCGCCGGGGCCGATGGACAGGTCGACCCCGGCCAGGGCGACCACGTCGCCGGCCTCGGCCCGGTAGATGTGCACCACCCGCCGACATGCCACCGCCAGTCCCGTCGTCACGCCGTACTCCTCTCGCTGGAACTGTCTCTGGAGCCCACCGGCCCCGACGGGTCGGGCGGACGCGGTGACGGGACCGGCCCGCCGGCCCCGCGCCACGCGGACCGCGGGCCTCGATCGACGGCCCGGGCCAACGCGGCGCCCAGGAGGGCCGCGGCCACGATCAGGGCGACGGCGGTCGCGGCCCAGGCCAGCACCGCGGTCGTTCCCGGCAGGACCAGGGCGAACCCGTCGGCGACCGGCTCGCCGGTCGGGATGCCGGCCCGGGTCAGAATCCAGGCCACCTCGGCCACGATCGCGCCGAACAGGCTGGCCGGCACGACCAGGAGCAGATAGCCGCGCAGGCTGGCGCCGCGCATGATGCGCCGGGGCAGGCCCTGCACGAGCAGGTTGCGCAGCTCCTCGGCCCGGGACCGGCGTTCGACACCGGCCACCAGGGCCAGACCGGCCAGCCCGAGGATCACGCCGAGCAGCGCCGCCCCCACGAAGAAGTTCAAACCGATCGCTTCGGGGCGTTGGCCGGCGGTCGTGAGGTCGGCGGACAGGCGACGGTCGGCGGAGACGATTAGGCCGGCGCCGCGCAACCGGTCGAGGACGTCCGCGGGTGCCCGGTCGTTCAACCAGACCTGACCATGCGCCGTCGGGTGGTAACTCTCGGCGTAGCGGGTGAAGTACTCCAGGTCGATGATCGCGCCCTGCTTCCCGGCCCGTGGCAGCGACGGCATCGTGGCGACCGGTTCCGCCGGCACGTCCGCGCCGACGAGGACTGCGCCGTTGAGGGGGTACTGGCCGCCGGCGGCGACCATCGGCAGGGCGGCTGGCGTGTCGGGTGGGCCGATGGCCGCGGTCCGGCCGCCGGCGCCGAGGACGCTGACCTGCAGGCCGGCCGGGTCGGGCGTCAGCTTGAGCGCGCCGAGGCTGCGCTCGCTCCAGCCGCCGAAGCCCGCCGCCGATACCAGCTCCTGATCGGGCCCGCCCTGGCGCAGGCTGTTGAGCACGACGGTGCTCCCCAGGGAGGTGGTGGTGCCGACGGAGCCGTCGTTGATGATCACCCGCTGCTGCAACGACAGGTTGCCCAGCCGGCAGCCCTGGGCGCACGGCACGTCGACCCGGTAGTCGGCCGAACCGGGCCTGATCGATCCGAACGCCACGCTGGTGGCCGGTTCGCCATTGGTCGGGGCGACCCAGACCCGGATGGCCAGCACCCGGCCCGGCGTCAGCGAAGCGGTCGCCCGCAGCACCAGCGACGTGCCGGTCACGGTGACAACCGGCGCGACGGGCGGACGAAGCCGGGCCGGCACGGAACCGACCGCGACGGGCGCCCCGTCGGGCCAGAACGCCACGGCCGGCAGTCGCACCGAGTCGACGGCCAGCACGTCCCCGCGCTGCCCGTCGGGACGGACCACGACCGCCATGGCGTAGCGGCCCTCCGGGTCGACCTGACGCACCGCCCGGATCAGCCGGTCGGGCAGGACCGCGCCGACCGACACCGCCCGGTCGGCGGCGATGGACTGGCGCGCCTCACGGGTGCGTACCCGATCGGCGGTATCGGCCGCGATCACCGCATAGCCGAACAGGCCGACGGCCACCACGAGCAGGGCCAGCGCCCGCCCGCCGCTACCCCGCCGGGCGAAGTGCAGGCTGGCCAGCGCCGACGCGAGCCGACCGCGCCGCAGTGCCCGCCGCCCCAGCCAACCGACGACCGGGTCGAGCAGGCGGGACAGGAGCGGACCGCCGGCCAGAACCACCAGGCCCGGCGCGAGTACGCCCAGGCCGCCCAGGTCGCCGGGGTTGGCGTTCAGTTGCGCCACGGAGGCGGCCGCGAGGGCGGTGACCACGATGGCGACCAGCACGCCCTGCGTCCGGCCGAGCCGGCTCGGCACCCGGCGCATCAGTTCCAGGGCCGGCGACATCAGATCGCGCCGCAGTGCCAGCACCCCGGCGCCGATCGCGCCGATCAGCGTGACCGCGGCGTACGGCAGGGGCGACAGCGTGACAGGCACTGCCACCGGCACGGGCAGCAGCGTCCGGGCCACCAGCCAGATGGCCGCGTGGCCGACGAGATAGCCGACGAACCCGCCCGCGGTCAGCGCGACCACGTTCTCGGCGAGGGCGAGCCAGGCCTGGTCCGCGCCGCTCGCGCCGCGCAGTTTCAGCAGACCGAGCTCGGCCCGACGGGCCTCGGTGGTGTGCGCCATCGCCACGAAGATGACGAACCAGCACAACACCACGAGGGCTCCGGCGGCGAAGGTCGGCGCCACCTTCATCGTCTGCAGGTCGGCCCGGAAGGTGGCCAGCAGCCGGGTGAGGCCGCTGGACGGGACGATGCCGTCGCGACCCGTCAGCGTCCGGTCCAGGTCGGCGCTGAGCTGGTCCATCCGGTCGGCGGTGATGGTGCCGGGCAGCGGCTCGGCCACGATCGAACGCTGCTCCTGCTGATGCGGCAGGGCCGACAGCGTACGCAGGTTGGTCAGGATCGGTAGCTCGGCCGGGTCGAGCGGGGTGTCGAGCACATCGAGGCCCCAGAACCCCGCCGCCGGGTCGGCCGGGTGGTAGATCCCGACCACCGACATGGGTCGGGGCCCACCGCCGGGGACGCGGGTGGGCGGGCCACTGCCGGGGCTGGGCTCGAACTCGATGGCCCGCAGGTTCACGGTGGCGCCCGGTGCGACGGCCAACTCCCTGGCCAGGGTTTCCCCTAGCATGACCTCGTTGGGGCCACCCGGGCACCGGCCGGCGGTCAGGACGACGTGCTCGCAGGAGTGGTCGCGCGACGCGAGCTTGTAGACGTGCCCCGCCGGGATGCTCGGCGGGCCGGTCGCCACGACGACCTGGGTGTCCGCCCCGTACGTGGGGGTGAATCCCGGTGTCCGCACGATATCGGCGGCCTCGCTCTGGAAGGTGAAGGCATCCCCTTCCGGCGCGGGGGTCTCACCGTCGGGCGACGGTTCGAAGACGATCTGCTGTTGCACCGTGATCGTGACCTCGCGCGGAGTGGCCGCCGCCACCGTGGCCGCGACGAGGCTCCGCCCACCGGCCAACAGGTAGACCGGGGCCGCCACCGATGCCGCGATGGCGAGGACGGCCAGCGCGAACACGATGGCGACATGGGCCCGCCGGGCGCCCATCATGCGGAAGATCACCGCGGTCATCGGCCGCTCCTCCCCCGGGTAACGGCACTCATCAGCCCGGCCGCGGCGGCGGTCGCCGCCGCGAGCACCAGCGCGAGTACGGCCAGCGTCGCCAGACCGACGGTGGCCGAGCCGGCCGTCGGCACGGGCAGCCCGGCCCAGTCGTCGGCGAAGATCAACGTTCCGCCGCCGCTGAGCCAGCGCCAGACGACGGCGGTCGCGACGCCCAGCGCGACGGCCAGTGTCGCGAAGATCAGATAGCCGCCGAAGCTGACCGCGCGGACCACTCCCCGTCGCAGGCCCTGGCGGCGCAGGTCGGCGAACTCGTTGCCCCGCGGACCGCGTTCGACGACGGTGGCGAGGGCGAACACGCCCACCCCGAGAGCCAGCCCGACCAACGCGACCAGCAGTCCGAACCGCATCGCCACCGAAGGGCCCTGCTGGCGCAGCGTGGCGAGCCGGTCAGCGATCGCGTCGTCGTTGACGACCCGTACGCCGTGATCAGCGAGCGCCGCGACAAGCGTGTCCGGTGCGTCGGCGGCCAGCCAGACCTCCATGCTGCCGTCGCCCACGACATCCGCGTCGCGCAGGGCGTACTCGAGATCGACCAGTGCGCCACTGGCGCCGAGCCGAGGGATGGCGTTCGCCGTACCGGCGACCTGCACGGCCACGAGATCGCTGCTCGAGAAGGGTCGGATCCGCGGATCCCACGGTGAGCCGCCCAGCGCCCTGTCCCCGGCGACGAACACCGGCAACGGGCTGGGCGCGTCGAACGGGTACACCGGCGCGTTGAGCGTCAGGCCTTCCGGCACGGTGTGCGCGCCGACGGCGACGCCCAGTCCGTCCGGTCCGCCGTCGATGTCCGGCACCTGGACCTTGGACGTGATGCCGGCGCGCCAGCGGGTCCGGTCGCCGAACGTGGCCTGGTCGATGACGGCGGGCCCGGTCGGACCGGTACGCAGCCCGTGCAGGGTCGCGACCGTGCCGGCCGGTACGTCCGTAGCTTGGGTCGTGGACAGCGCGATGCTGGCCACCCGGCAGGGCGCGGCCTCACCACACCCGGCGGCGGGCGCCTCGTACACGTGCCGCCCGGCCAGCATCGGCCCGAACGTGACGGCGACGGGCCGGCCGGCGCCGCCCTGCAACGCCACGACCACGTTGACCGGCGATGCCGGGCCGGCGGGCTGTCGCCACGTGACGTCGAGGCGGAGATTATCGCCCCGGACCAGGAACGACGCCGGCGAACCCGGGTGCAGCGCGGCGGCGACCTGGTCCCAGTGGGGCAGACCGTACACCTCATCCCAATGGCTCACGGCGAGGCGGGGCGCGTCCACGGCCAGCACGCCGACCTCGGTGCTCTCGACGGCGGCCATGGCGTACCGGCCGTCCGGGTCGACGGCCCGCACGGCCGTCAGCAGCGCGCTGACGTTGTCGGCCTGAACGGTGAGCACCCGGTCGGCGCCCGTGGTGAACGCGGCCCGGTCGGCCTGGGCCCTGGTGGCCACGTCCCAGTTGAGTACCGTGCCGAACAGCACCGCGACGACAAGGGTGAGCACCGCGAAGACCGGGGTCAGGGTGGGCCGGCGGGCCAGGTTCATCGCGGTCAGCCCGATGCCCAGCCGGCCCGCGCGCAGGGCCGGTCGGGCCACGACGGTGGCGATCCGGGGCAGCAGTCGGGCAGCGATCAGCCCGACCGCCAACGCCACCAGCACGGGCGCGATGAGGGTCAGGCCGCCGGTGGCGCGCTCGTGGACCTCGTGGGCCCCGCCGAGGGCGAGGACCACGATCACGACGTCGAACGCGTTGCCCGCCCACCCGCGTCGTTGCCGCGCCACCTTGCGGTTCAGCACCGCAACCGAATGCGACAGGCTCGCCCGCTCGGCGAGGATCGCCGCGATCACCGCCCCCAGGACGGCGAGCGCGGCCGCGCCGACGGTGGCGTACCAGGCCTGTTGCCGCAGCTCGGTCCTGACCAGCTCGCCGACGGCCAGCCCGGCCAGGTACCGCCCGACGAACAGCCCGACCACCCCGCCGAGCACGATGGGCAGCGCACTCTGTCCGATGATCAACGCCCAGGCGTCGCGACGGCGGGCGCCGCGCATCTTCAGCCGGACCAGCTCCGTGCGGCGGGCGTCGGCGGTGAGCTGGACGGCCAGGAACAGGGCGATCCAGCACAACAACAGGAGTTGCGCCGCCGCGACCGCCACTCCCACATACATGTACTGCTGGTCGTTCCAGGTACGGTCGGCCTGCGCGCGCAGTTGGGAGTCGACCGCGATGGTCGGCGCCAGACGCTTGCGGGCCTGTTCATAGGCCAGGGCCAACAGTTGCGGACCGGTCTTGCGGAAGGCGTCGGCCGAGGCGAGGTAGTCGACCGAGCTCGTGCCCGTGACCTTGCGGAGGCCCGACAGCGTGGCCAGCGGGGTGAACATCACGTCGCCGCCCAGCCGGACGCCGACCGGTATCGCGGACGTGTTGTTCTCCGCCGACAGCGGGCCCCAGTAGGCCTCGGCCGGGTCGACGGCCCGGAAGACTCCGGTGACCTTCAGCGCGATGCCGGCCGCGGGCACTCCCTCCGCCACGACCGCCGCCCGGATCGTGTCACCGATCCTGACCCCGGTCGACGCCAGAGCAGCACCGATCGCCACCTCACCGGCCGCGGCCGGGCAGGCACCCTCGATCACCAGGCGGTCGCAGACCTTCTCCCGGTACGCCAGGACGACCGGTTTGCCCGACATCGTGGCGCTGACGCGGACGTCGGCGACCGCGGGGAATCCGGGCAGGACCAGCTCGCGACGCATCGTGGCGGCGAAGTCGCCGAACGCCGTCCCCAGGTCGACGTCACCTGGCAGCTGCCGCGTCGCGCTGACCAGCCGTTCGTTGCCCCGGGCGTCGGCCACCGAGGCGACGGCCATCGACTGGGCACTGCCGACCATGTACGCGGGTGTCGCCGCCATCCCCCCACTCGCGATGGCCGCGAGCAGGAACAGCGTGATCGCCTGCGCCGGCCGGCACCGGATCGCGGCGACAATGATCGCGAACATGCAGCGGGTCCCCCATAAGGTTTCGCCGCCACCTTACGAGTCCGCGCGTGCACCCGATCATCCCGGGCGCCAAGCGATACGTGTCCGTTACGCGGCTGACCAGGCGTTGTGTCACGAGAGGACGGCGCCCGGCCTGCCCGGGCAGACCGAAATCGTAGGTTCCGGAGGTTTCCGCAGGTGTTGCCGAATACGGACAAGAACAGCAGGACGGCGCCGACGATGGCTGGCCGCCCGGGATAGCGTGACAGGTGATGCCGCCGATAACGAGGAATTGCCGATGCCCCACGTGACTCTCTGTGCGCTCGAAGAAGAGCTCGCGGGGCGTGAACCGGACCTTATCGGGAGACTGACCAGAGCCGTCATGTCCGTGTATGGCGAGTAGGCCCGAAGCTCAGTGGAGGTCAGGCTTGTCGGCATCCCTACCGGACGGGTCGCTGGCGGTCTGTGCCGATCTGTCGGACCGCGTCGGTGATGGTGGCCGGGTAGGCGCGCACCAGATCAGGTGAGGAATCGAACGCTCATCGTCGCGTCTCCCGTCGCCTAATGTCTACTAATGCTATTGGATGCAGAGGGTATGTGCCCTTCGCGTCGCAGGACAACGGGTTCGGCGTGACGCCGCAAAGAGCGCACGACAGAAGATGCCGCTACCGGCGCCGTGATGGGACCGTGACGAGCGTGGCGTATGCGCCGTGCCCTGTCCGACCCAGCAGCGGAGGTAGCAACGTATGGCACACATCGATCTCGGTGTCGACGAAACCGAGTTTCCCGGCATCATCGGCCCCATGCGGTACCGGCCGGAGACCGCCAAACCGCTCAACGAGCTGGCCGAGGTGCTGCTACGGGCGCCACACTCGATGCCGCCCGGCGAGCGGGAGCTGATCGCGGCGTACGTGTCGGGCCTCAACGAGTGCACGTTCTGCTGCGGGTCGCACTCGGCGTTCGCCGCGGCTCAACTGGACCAGGGCATGACCCTCGTCGACCAGGTGCACGCCGACCTCGACGGCGCGCCGGTCTCGCCGAAGCTACGCAGCCTGCTGCGGATCGCGGGCGCCGTGCAGTCCGGTGGCCGCAACGTCACCACCGCGATGGTCCAGGACGCCCGCGCCGAGGGCGCGACCGACGTCGAGATCCACGACACGGTGCTCATCGCGGCCGCGTTCTGCATGTTCAACCGGTACGTCGACGGTCTCGGCACCCTCGCCCCGCGGGACCCGGATGCGTACACCCAGGTCGCCAAGCAGATCGTCGAATTCGGCTACGGGCAGGTGCCGAGCAGGGCGGCCGGCTGAGACCAACCATTGCCGCGTGGGCGGCGCGCAGACCGCGCCGCCCACCGTCGTGGGCATGCCCGAACGCACGCGAGTGGCCGCTGACGGTCCTAGTGAATGTCGGCACCACTCGTCTCCGACGCGGCGGCCGCCCGCGGCGCCGTCGGCATCGCGGTCGCATCCACCGGGAGGTCACGCCACCAGGCCACAGTCCGGGCGATGACCCATTCCGCCAGCCTGAAGTAGAGCGCACCGACCACCAGGCACGCGACGATCGTCACCACGGGGTTGCCCAGGCGGTGGTCCTGCATCACGGGGAGGACCTGCCAGTGAACCAGGTAGGTGGCGAGGGTGCTCGCCGCGATCACGCCCGCCACGCGGTTGAGGAACCGGGTGCTCGGCAGCCACGGCACCCAGACCAGAGTCAGCACGAGGAGCGTCGCCCGCACATCCATCGGGTGGTTATCCAGGGCTCCCCACATTCCCACCGCCACGACCACGGAGATGACGAGGCGCTCGCGGACGTTGCGGGCTCCGGCGACAGCCCAGCCGATGGCGACCAGCCAGAAGACCTCTGCCTGTCGTGGGAACGTGACGCCGGGAAGAAGCTGGTAGCGGGCGACGAGCCCAACGGCCACCAGGGTCATGGGCAGGCCGAACGGATGGGCCAGCGAATGGCGGTGCACCCACGGGATCGCGATCAGGCCCAGGAGGAACAGTTGGATGTAGAGCAGGGCGACGATGAACCAGTACTGCCACTCCGCGCGTTCAGGTGAGAAGGGCTCGGGTGGGATGATGTCGTGGCTGCTGAGCAACCCCCCGAGCGAGTACTGCGGGTAGCACGCCGAGATCACGACGAACACCGGAATGGTGATGGCCGTTATCCGGGCAATGGTCGAGCCCAGTCGGCGGACCCGCGCCATGCGATCAGTGGTGGCGAGGCTGAACCGCGCCAGATTGAAGCCGACGACGGCCAAGAGGGCATGGGCGCTGCCGGACAGATCGAAAACGCCGATGTGGTCCCCGACGATCAGGATGATGGCGAGCGCTCGGAGGGCGACGCTGGTCTCGATCCGGCGGATCCGTGAGCGCCAGCCTGAGAGGCGTGGCGGGGCGGCTGACGCCCGCAGGTCGCGGATCGGGGTGGTGTGCCAGTTGGGCGGGATGGTGCCGAGCGCCTGTTCCAGGCGCAGGGTCATCTCGATGTAGGAGAGGGAGTCGCCGCCCAGGCTGACGAAGGTGTCGTTATCCGTCGCGTCGGGCCGGTCGAGGATCCTGGTGTACAGGGCACGCAGGTCGGCCGGGTCCACCGGCGGCGCCGGCTCAGCGGCGGCGAACGCGCGCCGCAGGCTCGGGTAGTCGATCTTACCTGAGTCGAGACGGGGCAGCTCCGGGACAGTGCGGACAACTACCGTGTGGCCGGGCAGGCCGGTCGCGTGCGCGGCCAGCCGCCGGACCTCATCCGGATCGGCGCCCACCACCGCGATCTGCAGACTCTGGTCGTCGCCGACACAGCCCGCCAGGTAACCCCCGTCGGCCAGCATCTCCTCGACCCGCTGCAGGTCGATCCGCAGGCCGAACAGCTTGAGAAACCGGCCACGACGCCCGACGATCTCGACCAGGCCGGCATCGGTCAGCCTCGCCACATCCCCGGTGCGCAACTCGTCGACGGTTCGACCGAGGGCCAGGTCAGCCGGCCTCTCGGCATAACCGAGCATGACGTTGGGCCCGGAGTAGACCAGTTCTCCGGCACCGTCGGTCCCGGGCCAGTCGGGCAACGGGTCGATGCGGAACGACCCGCCGGGGATGGCGATCCCCACGCTGCCCGGATGCAGTTCAGCGAGCTCCGGGGGCAGGTAGGCCATCCGGGCGGTCGCCTCCGTCTGCCCGTACATGACGTACAGCCGCCAGCCCTTGCGACGCCCCAGCGCCGCGACCGCCCGCACCCGCTCCGGCGCCATCCGGCCGCCGGCCTGGGTCACATACCGCAGGTCGGGCAGGTCGAGCGCCTCGAAGCCGACCTGATCCAACAGCTCGAACGTGTGCGGCACACCGGCGAAGCTGGTGACCCGATGCTCCCGGGCGGCGTCCCAGAAGCCAGGAGCCGTTATCGAGGCATCGGTCAGCAACAGCGACGCCCCCCGCGCCAGGTAGGAATGGATCACTGAAAGCCCGTAGCAGTAGTGCATCGGCAGCGTTGTCACCGCGCGGTCGGTGTCAGTGATCTCCAGGTACTGCGCGACAGACTCGGCGTTCGCCTCGATGTTGCGCCACGACAGGCGCACCAACTTCTCCGCACCGGTCGAGCCCGACGTGCTCAACAGCAGCGCCAACTCCGGGTGGAGCAGATGCGGCCCGTCCGCCCGCCGGATCTCGATCTCATCCCCGTTGACGACGATGTCGGCTTCGTCCAGCCAGACCGTCGGCTTGTCCGGCGGCGCGATCAGAACCGCATGACCCGCCCGCAACGCCCCGATGTAGGCCGCGATAGTCGGCGCTGTGTTGGACCCTCGCAACACGAGGAACCGCCGCTGGCCCGCCAGCTGGTCACTCAGCTCCCCCGCCCACCGGTCCAGATCGCGGTAGGACAGCTCACCCGTGGCGGTCAGAAGTGCCGGACGGGCGCCAAACCGAGCTAGATCCCACACGAACGACACGGCTCTCCTCAAAAGGAATGGTCCGAGCAGAGCCGCAGTCCGCACGGTTACCGATCATGCCGAAGGCAGATGGCGGCACAGTGTCGCATGGCAGGTGGCCGCCAGTCTGCTGGCCATTGCCGCAAGTCACGGCTCCGGACGGGATGAAATCGGCATGAACGGCCAGTTCGAGCCGAACGGACCTTGACCGGGCCCGGGACGTTGCTGAAGATCGTTCGGCACATCTCCCATCGCCCTCGGTGGCGACGGGGTTGGACGCGCGGATCTGGAGTCGGTGTGGCGATGGGGAGTTTGTTCGGCGGGCTCAGCACCAAGACCGTGATCGTGGCGACGGCGTCCACCCTGGTGGCCGCAGGCGCGGCGGTCGCGGTCGGGGTGTTCGTGTCCGGTCCGAAGGTCACGGTGGTGGCGCGCAGCGCCGCGGTGGAGGTGCCGGCGGGCGGCGAGCAGTCGGCCATGGCCGCGTGCCTGGGGCACGAAACCGCCATCAACGGCGGGTTCGCCGTGGGCGGGGACGCGGTGGCGACCCGCAGCTTGTTCGTCGGCACCGGCGCATGGCTGGCCTCCGCGTACAACCCAGGCACCGCGCCGGTGACACTGACGGCGTACGCGGTGTGTGTGAACGCGAAGGTCGAGGTCGAGGGCGGGCTGGCCTGGACGAAAGCGTACGCGTACCGGGACCGGCGCGACAAGGTCGGCGCCGTCGCCACGGACCTGGTCACCAAGGCGCCGTTCAACAAGGCCGACCCCGGTGGGCTGGGTGTCGCATCCTGTGCCGGGCGCGCGATCGGGGTGGAGTTCCGGGCCGACCGGGCGCTGTCCGGCCGGCCCGTGCGGCCGGTGCCGGTGCAGGGCGCCTGGATCGACCCGACGCGCGGCTGGGTGCGCATGAACCCGGGCACCAACGTGTTTCACGAGCTGGTCACACTCAGCGACCTGTGGGAGCGGCGCACGCTCGTGCTGGAGGCGAAGCAGCAGCCCACCTACAACTACGCGGTGTCGCTGCGACCCGTCTGCGTGAACCTTCCGGACGTGACGATCGTGCAGGCCACGGTCGACGTCGCGGCCGGCTCGAGCGCCAGCGTGGCCGTACGCTGCCCCAAGGGCCGCCACGCGGTGGGCGGCGGCTTCGACGTCCCGGAGCCGAAGGGCGGGCAGGCGCGCTTCAACGAGGACGGCTACCTGTACGCGTCGGCGAACGCCCCGTCGCCCGGCGACCCGTCGGGCAAGAAGGTCACCGGCTGGCGGGCCACCGGCGTGAACCAGGAGCGGGCCGGGGCGCACTACAACAATTCGGTCTGGCACCACCTGGAGGAGGACGAGGACGGCCGGTCAATGACCAGCCTGGGGTTCATGGGTGACCCCTCATCATCGGCGCTCGCCGCGCCCGCCCGGGTCTACCCCGTGCCCGACCACGAGGTGCTCGAGGTACGCGCCGCCTGCGCCATCATCGACCTGGAGCCGACCGAGCCGGTCGACACGACGCCCGTGCTGGTCCGCCCCGACCTCGGTCCGGTGCTCGACGTTCCGGTGACGGCGCCGCCCGCGACGGTGCCGACGTCCACGCCGGCTATGCCGTCGACCTCTCCCAAGGCGTCGCCGACCGCGTCGCCGTCCGCGTCGCCGAGGCAGCGGCCGAAGCCGTCCGCGTCACCGACGCCCCCGAACGTGACCATCAACCAGCCGTCCAACGGCGACCAGGTGTGCTACGGACCCAACGAGTTCTCGGGCACCGCCCGGTCCCGCCCCGGGAACACGGCCATCACCAATCCGCAGTACCTGACGTGGGAGATCGTGACACCCGGTGGTGGGCGGTTCCCGCTGGGCAGCGGCACGGGCGGCACGTTCGAGATCTCCCCCAACCAGGTCCCGCCTGACAACAACACGGTGGTGTTCACGGCCACCGATCCCGCCTCGGGTCTCAAGACGTCCGTCGAGGTCGAGGTCATGGTCGTGGGCTGCTAACGCGGAGCACTCTTCGGGCGCCGTACAAATCACGGCCGTGAGCAGCAGAAATGCTGCTCACGGCCATGGGTGCCCGGTCGGGAAGCGTGCCCGATTACGGGGTGCTGCAACTCACGGTCGGCGCCGGCGTGCTGGGACCACTGGCGACGAATCCGAACGAGGTGGTGCCGCTGCCCGCGAGCGTGCCGTTGTGCGGCGCGTTGCGGACGGCGATGGTCCCGGAGGTCGCACCGGGGACGCCGTTCCAGAGGTTGTTCGTCGACTGTCCGCTCCGCAGTCCCAGCGACGCGGTCCAGCTGTAGATGGTGGTGGCACTGTTGTTGCGGATGGTCACCTCGGCCTGGAAGCCGCCCTGCCATGCGCTGACCAGGCGGTACGTTGCGGTGCACGCGCCAGGTTGACCCGACGCGGACGTGGTGGGCACCTGCCGGGTCGTGACCAGCGGGGAGCTGGTGACCGGCGGACTGGTTACCGGGGCGGAGGTACTCGGCACGGGCGGCGTGACGGGGCCAGGGTAGAACCTGGCCAGGACCGCGTCGTACGCCGGCTTCTTCGCGCCGTACCGGTCGAAGAGCAGTGGCGTAGCGCCGCCGCGGAACGAGTCGGAGTCGCGGATCTGCGAGACGCTGATGCCGGTGCAGTGGGACACCGCCAGGCATACGGCGACGGCCGTGCTGTAGCTGTTCGCCTGCGCGGCGCCGGTGCCTTCGACGTCGAGCTCGGTGAGCTGGACGTCCACGCCGAGGGCGGCGAAGCTCTGCATCGTGGTCTGGAAGCTGCTCGGTACGGGCCAGGTCGCGGTGAAGTGTGCCTGGAACCCCACGCAGTCGATCGGCACGCCGCGGGTCTTGAAGTCGCGGACCATCGCGTACACGGCCTGGGTCTTGGGGTTGTCCCAGCTCTCGATGTTGTAGTCGGCGTAGCAGAGCTTCGCGGCCGGGTCGGCGGCCCGGGCGGTGCGGAACGCTGTCTCGATCCAGCTGGTGTTGCTGCCCAGGCGCGCGCTGAAGACGCTGGTACGCACGCTGCCGTTGTCAGCGAAGGCCTCGTTCACCACCTCCCAGGCGTTGATCCTGCCCTTGTAGCGGCCCATGACGATGTTGATGTGGTTCTGCATCGCGGTGGCCAGCTCGGTCGGCGAGGCGATGGCGTTGACCCACGCCGGCAGCTGCGAGTGCCACACGAGCACACGCCCGCGCATCGGCACGCCGAGGGCCGCTGCCCTGGCGGCGATGGCGTCGGCCTTGACGAAGTAGTACTGGTTACGGCTCGGCTCCGTGAACTCCCACTTCAACTCGTTGTCCGGTGTCACCATGGTGAACTCGGTCGCCAGTAGTGAACTGTATGTCGAGTCGTTGAGATTGGTCGCGCCGACGGCGGTGCCGAAGAAGCGACCGCTCATGGCCGCGCCGGCACCGAGGCTGGCCGCCGCATTCGCGGAGGTGTTGATCGTCACGGCGAGGGTTACACCGAGCAGGCCGACCGCGCCCAGGACCAGGAGTGTTCGAAGACGACTCGACGGGTTGCCGGGTGAGCCAAGGTGACGGGGCATGACTGTTTCTCCCTGCGAATGGCGGCGGGACGGAGTAACTTGCCGCTGGCGCATTCTCCGGATAGAAAATCAAAACAGTCAATATATTCCGAAAGTGTTCCCACTACTTTCGAACAAGAATCCGCGCAGCCGACTTCTTGATACCGAGAAATGGACCTGCGGGACCTATTTTGATCATTCTTATCCGCAGTCCGCTCCTGGGCCCGTACAGCTGGGAGGCCGTGGCCCAACTGCTGCTCGCCGACCGCCACGTCGTCGCCGTCCCCGACCTCCGGCCCACTCTGTCCGGTCCCCCGCCCTGGACACCTGGTTCCCGGCCGAGACCCTGACGCACGAGATCCCCCACCCCGAGGTCCGCGAACCGTTCCGCGCGGAACTGCGGCCCACACCCCTTGACCTGTACGAGGAGGAGGCACCGTTGTCCGCTCCTACCTGCGACCGGCTCGGCCACACCTACGTCCGGCTCACCCGCTTACGACGACGTAGCCACAACGGCGGAGCGGGCGGGATGGCACGTCCTGCGGCGTGACGCCGCCCATCTCGCTCCGCTGACGGTCCCTGCCGAGGTAGCCGCCGTGATCGGGGATACGGTCACGGGTCCACGCCCGTAATTGGCGCCCACGGCGGCCATCCAGCCGTGTGCCCGGCCTCTCACCCGACGCCCGGCTGACAGGTGGTGCTGTAGCGGGCGACCGTCATGACCACCCGGGAGTTCTTCGGCACGATCGAACCCGCGGGCGGATCCTGCGCCACCACGTAGCACTTGACGGGGTCGTCCACGTAGGTGAACTCCGGCTGGAGCGTGGCCCCCCGGATGACGTAGTCGGCCGCGTACTCGTACTGCGCGATCACGTTCGGAACCGAGACCTGGCCGGGACCGGGAGTGGGTGTGGTGGCCGGCGCACGGGTGGTGACCTTCGTGGTCGTCCGCACCGAGACCACGGGCGCCCGGGTGGTCGTCCGCGCGGGCGCGGTTCTAGGCGCCGCCGCGGTCGTGGTCGGAGGCGTGCTCGTGGTCACGCCGGCACTCGGGCTACGGCTCGGCGTCGGCTGGGACGACGACGTGGCCCCTGGCGGTGCCGCCACCACCCGGTCCGGCCTCATGGCCACCAGCGTGGCCCAGCCCACGAGCGCGGCGATGAGCAGGCCGGCCCCGGCCACGAGGACCACCCGGCGGCGCCCGGTCCGGCTGATCTGCGCCCGTGGAGACACGCCCACGGGCGCGGCCGGAATGATCGGGACCATCGGCGGCGCCGCGATGTCGGGCGACGTCGAACCCATCGGAACCGTCGGTCCGGTGGCTGGTGCGATCATGCGGCCGGACGTCGCCGTCGGCGGCACGGCCAGGCGCCCCGACGAGCCCATCGGCGCCGGTCCCGGCTCGGCTGGCGCGGAGCCCGGGCGACGCTCCCGCGTCCACGGCACGACCGCTCCCGCCGCGGCGGCCACCGCAGCGTCGGCCATGGCGGCGGCGGTCGACCAGCGCTGCCAAGGCTCTTTCTCGAGCGCGCGCATGACGACAGTGCGCACCGACTCCGGCACCGACGGTGGGAGCGGCGGCGGCTCGTTGCGCACCTGCATCGCCGCGAGGGCGGCGGGCGTGTCCCCGACAAACGGCGGACGCAGCGTGAGGCATTCGTAGGCGACAACCCCGAGCGCATAGATGTCCGCCGCCGGACCGCTCGGTGCGCCGGCGAACTGTTCTGGGGCGAGATAGGACGGTGTTCCGACTATGAAGCCGGACTGGGTCAGCCGGGTGGCCGCGATGCTGCGGGCGATGCCGAAGTCGGTGAGAATCAGCCGGCCGTCCGGCCGGATCAGAAGGTTGCCCGGCTTCACGTCGCGGTGCACGAAACCGTTGACATGGGCGTGATGCAGCGCCCGGCCGGCCTGGGTCACCAGGTTCATGACCTCGTGCGCCGGAAGCGGACCGGTCCGGCGGAGCACGGCGCGCAGCGACTCGCCCGGCACGAACTGCATCACCAGGTAGGCCATACCGAACGCTTGGCCGTAGTCGTAGACCTCGACGATGTTCGGATCGCTCAGCGCCGCCATCGCCCGGGCCTCGGCGTAGAACCGCTCGGCGAACTCGGTATCGCCGGACAAGTTCGAAAGCAACACTTTGACTGCGACCACCCGCCCGAGCACGGTGTCGTCGGCGCGCCAGACCTCGCCCATGCCCCCGCGGCCGACCGGCTCGCGTAGTACGTACCGTTCGTCCAGCGTTACGCCGCGCTGTAGCATGTAAACCCCTGAATATCCGGCCGAGCCAGGAAGTATATGGTGGCCCCGCCAGCCGTCGCGGCCGCGGCACTCCATTGTGTACGGATCTCACGTACGGAGGGCAACGGCAGCCGCCCGAGGAGTTCGCCGTACTCGACTGCCAGGCCGCCGCCCTCGCCGCCCGCTTCGCACCTATCCGCCATTGGGCACCAGAGGCGTCAACCCGATTCGCGCCGGCGGCTCGACAGCCAGTCCAGTTGCTATTTTGCCACCGCGACCAGGAAGTTCTCTGCATCGTCCAGATCGAAAGCCAGGGAAGCGGCACGCAACGCGGGAGAAAATCGCCGCGGGCAAGCCGGCCGGCATCTTCGCCGGCAGTCTCATGGCCACCCGCGACTACGCCAAGGCGGGGTTCCGCTCACCTGACGCTACTCGTCGTCTGCCCACAGTCAGATCCGACGCGTTGTGCGCGACTCGGCAACAACGACTTTGATAACCGATATTCGGTACTGATTGCGTCATCCGAAAACGCAGGTTCTGCACCCGCCCGGCCGACGAAAGGGCGCTCGCGCACTACGCTGATTCATCTTGACGAATCGTCACCTCATCGGCGAGAGTCGATAGCGTTGTTAACGCTAACAGGCACGGAACCGCACATGCACCGTCCCTGATTTCGCCGCCTGGAAAGAATGGTCATGCACGAAGTAACCCGGAGAAAACTGCTCAAGGCTGGTGCGGTCGGGGCCGGCGCGGCCCTGCTGCCGGTCGGATGGACGGCGGTCGCCGGTGCCGCGGCACCGCCGCAGGTGCTCGCCGCGAACGACCTCGCGCTGTGGTACGACGAGCCGGCCGGCACGGAGTGGTTGCGGGCGCTCCCCATCGGCAACGGGCGCCTCGGCGCGATGGTGTTCGGCAACGTCGACACGGAGCGGCTGCAGCTCAACGAGGACACCATCTGGGCCGGCGGCCCGTACGACTCCGCCAACACCCGCGGCGCGTCCAACCTGGCGGAGATCCGGCGACGGGTCTTCGCCGACCAGTGGACCGCCGCGCAGGATCTGATCAACCAGACGATGATGGGCACGCCGGGCGGGCAGCTGGCCTACCAGACCGTCGGCAACCTGCGGCTCGCCTTCGGCTCCGCCAGCGGCGCGTCCGAGTACGTACGGATGCTCGACCTGACCACCGCCACCGCCACCACCACGTACGTGCTGAACGGCGTACGGTACCGACGCGAGGTGTTCGCCAGCGCCCCCGACCAGGTCATCGTAATCCGGCTGACCGCCGACCGGGCCAACGCGATCACCTTCAGCGCGACGTTCGACAGCCCGCAGCGCACCACGGTGTCAAGCCCGGACGCCGCGACGATCGGCCTGGACGGCATCTCCGGCAGCATGGAGGGCGTCAACGGGTCGGTGCGGTTCCTCGCGCTGGCCAATGCCGTCGCCACCGGCGGCACCGTCAGCAGTTCGGGCGGCACCCTGCGCGTGTCCGGCGCCACCGCCGTGACCGTTCTCGTCTCGATCGGCTCAAGCTACGTCAACTACCGCACCGTCAACGGGGACTACCAGGGCGTCGCGCGCACCAGACTGAACGCCGCCCGGGCCGTCTCCTTCGACGGGCTGCGCAGCCGCCACGTCGCCGACTACCAGGCGCTGTTCAACCGGGTGACGATCAACCTGGGTCGCACGGCGGCGGCCGACCAGACGACCGACGTGCGCATCGCGCAGCACGCGAGCACGAACGACCCGCAGTTCTCCGCGCTGCTCTTCCAGTTCGGGCGCTATCTGCTCATCTCCTCCTCGCGGCCGGGCACGCAGCCGGCGAACCTGCAGGGCATCTGGAATGACTCCGTGGCACCGCAGTGGGACTCGAAGTACACGATCAACGCCAATCTGCCGATGAACTACTGGCCCAGCGACACCACGAACCTGTCGGAGTGTTTCCTGCCGGTGTTCGAGATGATCAAAGACCTCACGGTCACGGGCGCGAGGGTGGCCCAGGCGCAGTACGGCGCGGGCGGCTGGGTCGCGCACCACAACACCGACGGGTGGCGTGGCGCGTCCGTGGTCGACGGCGCGCTGTGGGGCATGTGGCAGACCGGCGGCGCCTGGCTGTCCACGCTGATCTGGGATCATTACCAGTTCACCGGCGACGTCGAGTTCCTCCGGTCGTACTACCCGGCGATGAAGGGCGCGGCCCAGTTCTTCCTCGACACCCTGGTCACCCACCCGACTCTCGGTTACCTGGTGACCAACCCGTCGAACTCCCCTGAACTGCCCCACCACTCGAACGCGAGCGTGTGCGCCGGTCCGACCATGGACAACCAGATCCTGCGGGACCTCTTCGAAGGCGTCGCCCGGGCGAGCGAGGTGCTCGGGGTGGACACCACATTCCGGACGCAGGTGCGCGCCGCCAAGGACCGGCTGCCCCCGATGAAGGTCGGTTCGCGCGGCAACATCCAGGAGTGGCTCGCCGACTGGGTCGAGACCGAACGCACCCACCGCCACGTGTCGCACCTGTACGGGCTGCACCCCAGCAACCAGGTCACCCGCCGGGGAACGCCGCAACTGTACGAGGCCGCCAAGCGGACCCTCGAACTGCGCGGCGACGACGGCACGGGGTGGTCGCTGGCCTGGAAGATCAATTTCTGGGCACGCCTTGAGGACGGCGCACGGGCCCGCAAGCTGCTCGGCGACCTCGTCCGCACCGACCGGTTGGCGCCGAACATGTTCGACCTGCACCCGCCGTTCCAGATCGACGGCAACTTCGGCGCCACGTCCGGCATCGCGGAGATGCTCCTGCAGAGCCACAACGGCGAGCTTCACCTGCTGCCCGCGCTGCCGACCGCGTGGCCCACCGGGCAGGTGGCCGGCCTGCGGGGCAGGGGCGGTTACACCGTGAGCATGGCGTGGACCAACGGCCAGGCGGACGAGTTTGTCATCCGGGCCGACCGCGACGGCACCGCGCGGCTGCGCGCGCGGCTGTTCACCGGCAGCTTCACCCTGGTTGACGGCGACGGCAGTACGCCCGCCACGACCCGGCCGGAGACCGACGTCGTCCAGTTCGCCGCGCGGGCGGGCCACACGTACCGCGTGGCGCGGCCCGGGGTGACACCGTCGCCCACACTGACCGCGACGGCCACGGCCTCGGCGAGCGCGTCCCCGTCGGTGATCCCCACCAGTGCGAGCCCGTCGCCGTCGCCGATCCCGACGAGTTCCGCTCCGACGTCCACCGGGGCGCGAGCGGTGTACACCGTGACGAATTCGTGGGCCGGCGGGTTCCAGGGCGAGGTCACGGTGACGGCCGGCACGTCCCCCATCCGGGGCTGGCGGGTGACCTGGACCTTCCCCAACGGGCAGGTCATCACCCAGATGTGGAGCGGCTCATACACCCAGAGCGGGGCCGCGGTGACGGTCACCAACGCGTCCTACAACGGCGCGCTGCCGGCCGGCGGCTCCACCACGTTCGGCTTTCTCGCCACGGTCAACGGCACGAACGGCGCGCCCACCAACATCACGTGTACGACGACCTGACCGCGTCGTAGGGCGTCGGCGGGCGGGGAGCCGACCGCTGCTGGGCACGCAGTACCAGCAGCTCATAGTCGGCTCGCCGCCCGTCGCCGGCATTCGCCGCAGTGGGCGACGTCCCCGACCGGCCGCACCTCACGGCCGTGGCCGCGCAGACCGGATCAGCGCGAATCCCAGGACCACATACGCCCCGCCGAGCAGGAACGCGAGCCAGTCCTCGAGCGGCAGCTCGGGGTCGAGCAACTTCCAGGCGGCGACCAGCAGCGTCCAGCCGCCGATCGCGGCGAGCGCCCACCACCCCCGCCGGCCGGACGTGGCCGCGAGCCGGCGGCCGACAAGGAGGAGCCACGCCCCCAGCAGGACCTCGGACAGCAGGCGCAGGTCCTTGCCGAAGTCGGCCGTGACGTTGTGCAGAGGTAGGACGTCCACGCCGCCGGCGTAGGCGTCCGCGACAACCGGCGCCGCGGCGAGGAACATGGCCACGCCGACGATCGCCAACGCCACCGACACCGTGCCGAGCAGGCCGGTCGCCCGGTCGTTCAACTGCTCGCCGAGGCGCCACGGGACGACCAGCAGGAGCGCCTGCGACACGAAGTACATCAGCCACAGGCCCTGGTAGAGACGTTGATGCCCGGCCAGCCACGGCAGCAGCGCGGTTGGGTCGTCGAACATGTCGATATTCCAACCGGCAGCGCCGAGGACCGCGAACAGGTAGACATCGGCCGCGAAGAACGTCACGCCCGCGCCGATGGCGAGCCAACCCGTGATGCGCATGCCGCAAACACTATCGAGACGAATCGATCACCAGGTCGCCCGGAAGCATGCCCGCCATGCCGCGACCCAACGGCAGGTGCGTGGACGCGCCGGCCGCCGCCATGCCCGATGAGGCCGGCGCTCCGCCGACGCGGCAAGTGGATTGTGCAGCCACTTCATTGACATATGGCAATTGAACGAACCGCGTGCGCTGGATATGTTATCAATCACGGCCGGGCAGGCGGCACTGTCGCGTACCGGCCGTCATGAATACACCCGTAACGATTCGACCGGACGTTGACGGGCGTTCGCGCGGCCGTGCAGCCGCACTGGCAAGAACCGGGGCTGGTTTCGGTCACCATGGTTGTCGCGACGGCATTGACCCCGACAGCCTCAACAGACCTGCTTGCGATCTCTGCTTGTGTTCGAGCGGACACGTCGCGGTGGCGCAGCAATGCCCGCTCAACGCTGCGGCGGACGTGGTCACTGCCACGCCCGCCGTCCGCGGT